>CATMNW010000041.1 GCA_950071875.1 uncultured Erythrobacteraceae bacterium
AGCTGCCGATCGACGAGATGTTCTGGTGCGCGGGCTGCCAAGGGTCGATGTACCCGATGAACGGCAATGTCTCGGCCAGCATAGGCCACGTCCAGGCCTCGCGCCTCGTGCTCTCGCGCTTTGCCTACAAGCTTCACCGCGAACTCGTCTCGTGGGGGACGATGGGATCCAAGGGCCTGTGCGGCAAATATCTGATGCCGGTGATGCGCAAGCAGCAATACCGCTTCCAGGCCACCAACCCCAACCCGGCAACCTCGGGCCGCTACGCCTGCCCGCCCATCGGCGCCTCCACCACCTTTCAATCGGCCGGACAGGTCATCCCCGCCATCGGCGAAGACATGGGATACCTCGTCTGGCGCAAGCGGAACTGCTGCGCGCTATGAACAAGCACCTCCTCCTTTTGCCCGTCGGCCTTGCCGTCACCCTCGGGGGTCTCGCTCTCGCCCAGAGCGCACCTGAAGGCATCGACCTCGAAGCGATCCGCGAGCGCGCGGCCGAACATGCCGACGATGCGCAGGCGCTCAGCACCAATGTCCGCCAACGCGCCGAGGTGCTGACCGAGGACGCACAGGCTATCCAGGCGCAAGCGCAGGCCAATCGCGCAGCCTATGCGGACAGCATTAAGGCAATCGAGACCGACGCCGTCCTCGACTTCGACGCGATGATCGCGGGGCAAGCCGCCGCAGAGAAGGCATCGCTCGGGGGAGCTCCGCGCTTCATTGCCTTTGCCAGCCTGTCGATGCCGCCCGAAGGGCTGAAGGCACTGGTCCACGACATGACCAGGGCGGGAGGCGTCACCGTGCTGCGCGGCTTCCCGCAAGGAAACAGTGAGGCGTTCAAGAAGCGGCTCGCCGCAATTTGGAGCAACCGCGACGCGGCCGGTTCGCTTGGCATCGATCCGCGGTTGTTCCGCGCGTTCAACATCGAGGCCGCGCCGAGCTTCGTCATGCTGAGCACCGAGTTCAGCCCATGCGACGGGTTTGATTGCACCAGCGAGGTGCCGCCGCACGACCGCATCGCCGGCAACATCAGCGTGGGCGAAGTCCTCGAGACCTTTGCCTCGGGCAAGGGTCCGGGTGCCGAGCTTGCCCGCCTCCACCTGCGCCAGCTCTCCAGGGAGGAACGGCCATGACCGGCAGAACCCTCCCCCATCTCCTTGCAGCACTCGTCGCCCTAACAGGCACGGCTTCCATTCACGCCCAGACCCGCGATGCAGCAAGAGCCGACGGCAAGAACTTTGCCACCGAACTGCTGGGCGAGGCGCGCGAGGCAGCAACAACCAATCCTGACGCGGCGCGCGTTCCCAATTTCGATCCGCAGGCGACGCGCGACCTGCAGGATCTTTCGAGCGATCCCGACCAGATCGAGGCCCGCGGACGAAGCGCGGCGACGACCAGCACGCCGATGCGGACGATCCGCGACAGCATGGCCAATCGCGCAAGATTCGAGCCGAACGAGATCGAGGAGGTGATTGCCCGCAGTCTCGCGATCAACGAGACGCCGCTCGACTACACCAGCGGCATGGCAATTTCAGGCAGCCAGGGATCGTGCGTTCCGCTGCCGCCCGGTTCGGGGTCGGCGAGCACATATACCGCGACCTGCAATACGGGCACACGGATCGATCAGTCGGTTGGCCAATGCGCGGTACCACTCGTCGCTAGGGTCAGCCAGCAACCGCAGTATCATTACCTTTGCAGCCCATTGGGCAGCTTCAACCTGTCAGGTGAGCCGGATTGCGAAGAGTTTTCGGGCGCTCTTTGCCGGGTGACCGGACACCGGGACGGTCCTTGCTTGCAGTGGGGTTGGTCCGGCGGTCGCAAGTGGTGCACCGAGCCGGGCGATCCGATTACCGAGCTGACCTGCGACGAACAGGTCGCGGGACAGACGCCCTACCGCATCGCCACGGCGACCACCGTCACGACGACCCCTGACGAAAGCCAGTGCACAGGTCTTGCGGGCAATAGCGATTGCACGCTGGACGCAGAGATCTGCACCCATACCGATCCGCAGACCCGCGTGGTCGATGGTGTCGCTGTCACACGGCCCTGCTGGGAATGGCAACGCAGCTATACCTGCATTGCGCGCGAAGCGGCGACCGACTGCTCCGACATCGAAAGCCAGGGGTCCTGCCGCTTTGTCCGCGAGGAATGCCTTACAGACGAAACCCCGTGCGAGACCTGGGAGCGCATTTACGAGTGCCCGCTTCCCGGTACCGACAGCTCCACCCAGTATGTCTGCGACGGCGATGTCTATTGCATCGACGGCAGCTGCGAGACGATCGAGCGCACCGCGAACGACGAGTTCAAGGATGCCGTCACCGCGCTCCATGCGATGGACGAGGCCCGCGGCCAGTTCGACCCCGATACGCTGACGCTGTTCCGCGGTACGCGCAACACCTGCTCCTCCAAGGTCTTCGGCGTGCTCAACTGCTGCAAGGGCAAGGGCTTCCCGCTCATCCCCGGCATCAGCCTGCTCGTCGCACTCGGCTGCAGCCGGGAGGAAGTGCTGCTCCACGAACGCGATGCGCAGGGACTGTGCGCTTATGTCGGGACCTATTGTTCGGACAAGTTCCTCGGCGTCTGCCTGACCAAGAAGAAGGTCTACTGCTGCTTCGAGAGCAAGCTCTCGAGGATCCTGCAGGAACAGGGCCGTCGCCAGCTGCCCAAGCCGTGGGACAAGCCCAAGGAAGAACAGTGCGAGGGTTTCGCTCTCGATGAGTTCGCCCGGCTCGACCTCAGTCAAATGGATTTCAGCGAGGTCTATGCCGAGTTCACCCAGGCTGCTCGGCTCCCCGACGAGCTCGAGACCAGCATCCTCATCCAGCAGAAAATCGAAGACTATTACGCAAGGAGTGGTCAATGACGCGCCGCCAATCACCGCCGATGCTGGCGCTCCCAGTATTTGCCATGTGTTTCGCTGCGCTGCTTCCCGTTCGGGCAGTTGCCCAGGAAACGCGCCAGACAGAGCCAGCTGCCTCGGCAGACAGCCTCTACTGCGAGCAGCGCAGGCTCGGCTACTGGTTTTATTGCGTTAACCCGGTGCCGGCAGAGGAGCCGCAGATGGCGCAGCCACCGGCCCAGGTAACCGCCACGCAAGAACTCGACGCGGTCACGGGCGAACTGCGCGAGCTCAAGGCGCGCGCGATCCTCTATCCGACGCCGGAAAACGTCACCGCCTATATCCGCTTTCAGCGTGCCCAGCTCGACCGGGCTTCGCTGTTCTCCGATGTCTGGCAGCGCGCGATCTGGCAGGATCCCGAGCTCGACTACACGCTCGAGAGACCGGTCGGCGCGCTCGCCAAAAAGCAATGGCAGGACGCGCGCGCTGCCGACCGCGATGCGGTGATGGCGAGGCTCTCCGAGCGCTATGGCCTGTTCTACTTCTTCGCCCAGACCTGCGGCGCCTGCGAAGTGATGAGCCCGATCGTGCGCTCGATGGCGGACCGCTGGCATATCACGGTCCGGGCGATCTCGACCGATGGCGGACCGTCCCGGCACTTCCCCGATTACAAGGTCGAAAGCGGCCAGCGGCCGCGCATGGGGCTCGAACCCGGCATCACCCCGGCGCTCGTGCTGTGGGACAGCGTGGCCAGGCGCCCGATCCCGATCGGATACGGCGTGCTCTCGGCCGACGAGCTGCAGGACCGCATCTACCTCCTCACCTCGAAGGAAGCCGGACATGATTACTAGCATCCGCAATGCGGCGCTCAGAATTGCCGCCGCCAGCATGGTCGCGTCCCCCGTCGCCGCAAATGTCGGTGACAGCATGGACCGCTTCATGGACGACATGGGCGCGGCGGCCAATGTGACCGGGCCGAGCGCGTTCGAAGGCCAGTCGGCGGGCTATTACAGCCTTGGCAATGTCTGGACGCGCTTCCCGCAAAAGACGACCAACATTGCAAATCTCCAGCTGCCGCGCGCTCGCGCAGGTTGCGGCGGTATCGATATCTTCGCCGGGTCCTTCTCCTTCATCAACGCGAGCGAGATGGTCGCGCTGCTTAAAGCCGTCGCGAACAATGCCGTGGGGTTCGCCTTCAGCCTCGCGATCGATACCGTATGCCCCGAGTGCTCGAAGATCATGCAGGAGTTCAGCCAGAAGGCGCAGCTCATGAACAATCTCTCGATCAACTCCTGCGAGATGGCGCAGGGGCTGGTCGGCGGCGTCTGGCCCAAGGGCGATCTCGCAGACAAGGCGATCTGCGAAGCGATCGGCAATTCCGAGGGTATCTTCACCGACTATGCTGCCGCCAAACACGGTTGCGGCACCAGGGGTCAGCGCGCCTCGACCAATGAGAGCGCCGGCGCCGACTATGCCGACGTCAATCCCGGTGTGCCGCGCAATTACACCTGGCATGTCCTCAAGCAGAGCGCCTTCTTCAATCCTAGTGGCACCTTCGACCGCGATCTTGCCGAGTATGCAATGACGCTCATCGGCACGGTGATCTACGTGCCGCCCCGCGATGACGAACCAGGCAAGTTCGTGCCTTTCGCAGGCGATGCCTCTTCAACGCTCGTAACCGCGCTGCTCGACGGGACGCAGGGCCAGTCGGTGCGGGTGTTCCAGTGCGACGAGCCCGACAAGTGCCTCAACCCGACCTTCCAGCAGATGAGCCTGTCGAGCGCAAAGGCCATCCGGCCCCGCGTTGCCCGGCTCATCGGCAGCATGGTCGAGGCCATCCGCAGCGACACAGCGATCGGCGACGAGGAGAAGGAGCTGCTTCAGGTGGCATCGGTGCCGCTCTACAAGATCCTCACCGTGCAGGCGGCCTATGGACGCGGGATGGCCACCGACGACCGCGACACGCTGGCCGAGATCGCCAGCATCGATCTCCTCTATGCCATCCTCGAACGCATCACCGCTGAGGCCGGACGCTCGATGGCGAGTTTCATCGCGGCCGATGAAGCCAAGCTCGCGATCTGGCGCGCTCAGGTCGCCGAGGTCCGGTCAAGCCTCGCCCAGCGGCAAGCGATCGGGCAAGCGCGGGTCTCCGCGATCATGCAGATCATCGAGAAGACGGCGATGATCGAGAATATGCTCGCTGCCTCGATGTCGCCGTCAATGGCCGCTGCGCTCGACTGGTCGCGCGGGATGCAGTCCCGCTCCATCGTTCCATAAGGGTCAGGCAGCATGGTCGAGATTTTCACGGTCGGCGGCGGCGAGTACATCGTCAATGTCCTCAACGCCGTTGCCGCCTGGACCGGCGCGGGCGGCTACAAGAGCCTCATTCAGGTCGCGCTGGTGATGGGCATGGTGCTCGCGGTCATCGTGGTCGCGTTCAACCAGGACTGGCGGGCCTGGCTCAACTGGTTCCTCGGGGCGACGCTCATCTACATGTGCCTGATGGTGCCGCGCATGGACGTCCATGTGACCGACCGGGTCAATCCCAGCCTTGCACCCGCGACGGTGGCCAATGTCCCGCTCGGGCTTGCTCTTATGGCAAGTTTCACCAGTCAGGCGGGGGACTATCTGACCCGCTCTGCCGAGCTCGTCTTCGGCCTGCCGGACGACCTCAACTACTCGAAGAACGGCATGATCTATGGCGCGCGGCTGCTCGAATCGACGCGGAGCTTACGCATTTCCGATCCGGAGTTTGCTGCGAACTTCGACGAGCATGTCCGGCAATGCGTGTTCTACGATCTGCTTCTCGGCCGCTACTCGATGAAGGAGCTGTCCGAGAGCGATGACATCTGGGCAACGATCGCACCAGGCAGCGCGGCGCGCGCGCAGAAATTCCTGACCCGGCAGGCCGACGACAGCGTGACGGCCTCGATCATCACCTGCCGCGAAGCCTACACCGCGCTTTCGGGGCAATGGGCAAGCCTCATTGACGAGATGACGCTTGTCGCGGGGCGTCAGCTTTATCCGCGCCAGACCGAAGCGCTCGCCAAGGCCAAGCTCATGGCCGACCTCCCGATTGCCTATCAGTATCTCACCGGCATCTCGCGCAGCGCGAGCGACATTTTCCGCCAGGTGCTGACGATCAATGCCATGAACCAGGCCATGCACGGCTTTGCAGGGGCGAGCGGTACCGGCAGCATCGACGTCTTCGCGCAGACCCGGGCCGATATTCAGACCGAGCGGACCTATTCCTCGATCGCGCATAACGCGATGAAATGGGTCCCGATCCTCAATGTCGTGCTGACGGTGGTGTTCTACGCGCTGTTCCCTGTCCTGTTTCCGCTGTTCCTGATGCCGCGAACCGGACCCGTTGCATTGAGAGGTTACGTCACCGGCTTCTTCTATCTTGCGGCGTGGGGACCGCTCTTCGTCATCCTGCACATGATCCTGATGTTCAAAGGTGCAGGCGATGTCGCGGGTGCTGGCGGCAGCACGGGCCTTAGCCTCGCGACCTTTGCTGGCATGAGCGACGTCAACAGCGATATCGGCATCTTGGCGGGCTATCTTGTCGCCTCGATCCCGTTCCTTGCCGGCGGGGTCGCGCGAGGTGCGCTGGCGATTTCGGGCCAGGCAACGAGCTATCTCAACCCGAGCCAGAACGCGGCCGAGGAAGCCTCGCGCGAAGCGAGCACCGGCAATGTCTCGCTAGGCAATTCGAACATCGACAATTCGACAGTATTTTCCCGCCAGTTTGCGCAGGGCAATCTTGCACCCAACATCGCCTATGGCGCCACGCAGACGCGTGGTTTCAGCGACAGCGGTACGCAGACCACCAGCTTCCCCGATGGTGAGTTCGCTGCTGTCCCGAATTCAAGCTATCCGTTCACGCCGACGCTCGGGCAGGACTTCACCGGCCGCCTAGGAACGATGGCGAGCCAGAGCCGGACGCAGAGCGAGACCTATGCCAACCTCGCCCAGCAATCGACGAGCTCTGCGCTCACCCGGTTCAGCGAGATCCGCAACGCCTACAGCCAGGGTCAGAGCTCCGACACTGTCAGCGGCGTCGGCACGAACGACAGCATCGGCACGGCATTCAGCGAAGTCGACAATGCCTCGAGGACGCTCCAGCAGCAGTTCGGCCTGTCCCGGCGCGCGTCCGACGACATTACGATCTCATGGTTCCTTAATGGCGAGGTCAATGGCGGGGCTGGAGCCAATGTTGGCGTAGCTCAAGTGGGTGCCAAGGCAAGAGGCGGCCGCAATCAGTCATGGACGGACAGCGATATCGGGATCGCCTCGGAAGACCGCGGCAGGATCATGGGAACGCTGCGCCAGCTTTCCGACAGTCGCAACTGGTCGACCACACTTGAAGGTTTCCTGCGCGAGACGAACTCGAGCTCGGTATCGCAGGTGTCGACCAGTTCGTCGGGTCTCAGCCGATCGCTGACCGAAGCCGAGAGCTATACGCGAGAGGCGCGTCGGGCCGAAGAGATGGCCAGCCGCCTCGAGAACCAGGCCAGCTGGTACGAGGCCAACAGCGCCGCAGGCACGCTGAACCTGAGCCAGGCCTATCGCGAATGGGGCATGGCCGAGATCGAAGGGAATCGCGACTATTACGGGCCGGTGCGCTTCGATGACATCGAGTTCCAGATGAGTGCGCGCGGCCAGCAGCTGCAATCGCGGTTTGTCGAGAGCTATGCTGATCGGCTGCAGGACGACATAGAAGCAGACCTTTCATTGCCGGACTTCGCTCCCGTCAGCCGCCCTGAGATTGGCAATGCCGGGCAAGTGCGTGCACGGGGAGCCGTTGGTTCTGCGAGTGGTCCCTCAATGCCCGATGCTCCGGATCGGTCTGGCATCACAGATGAAGTCGAGCGGGTTCGTCGGCAAGGTCGTGAGCGGATCGGAACGGTGAGAGGCTATCTGGATGGCCAAACAGAAGGCGCCACAGGTGCAAGCGAGGAAGCGGCAGATGAGGTGAAGGAGTGGGGCAATAGGTGATTATAGGATCACGTCCTGAACGATCACAAAGACAACGAACCCGATCAAGAAGAACGCAGCGGTGAGAATCACTGCTCGAGCCCATCGATCGGCCCAGACCTTCTTCCATGAGTAGGACGTGAGGCGATTTTCGGAGATGGCACGGTCGATCTCTCGTAGACCCTTCCAGTCCGTCTGGTCGTTTTGCTCCCTCTCGTCATCCATTTCCATCACTCCGACCTACATAAAGTAGCAAATTTGATGCATTATCGGCTATAAGCGAATTTACGTCTCGATATTGACACATTAGGAGTCTCAATGTAAAGACGCAAAATCGTTACACAACGCTTCATATTGGAGATAATGTATCGATAATGCCACATTATGATTCACCAGATCTGCGCCCTCTCTCGGTGCTGCTATCCGACCTCGGTAAGCAGATCGCAGCGTATCGCATATCACGCAATCTCAAGCAGGCCGAGCTTGCGGAAATGGCTGGCATCTCGCGTTCAACGCTCGCCCGCCTGGAAGCTGGCAATGGCGGGACCATCGATAGCCTTGCCAGGATAATGCGTGCACTTGAAATTGAAGACCGCCTGCTGGATGTCATGCCGGACGCCAAGCTGAGCCCGCTCGATCCCCGGTCCGACACCGGCAAGGCGCGGCAAAGGGTGCGCAAGTCTTCTGAAGGTGAGGCTGGCGAGGAATGGAGCTGGGGTGACGAGGCCCCATGACGCGTGCGGTAGTCAATCTCTGGGGTCGTCAGATCGGCGCCGTCCTGTGGGATGAGGATCGCGATGTCGGGGTCTTCGAGTACACTCCGGAATTCAGTCGCAGCGGTATTGAAGTCGCTCCGCTCACAATGCCTCTGCGAAGCGGCGTCTACGATTTTCCCGCGCTGAATTACGAGACCTTTAAAGGACTGCCGGGCATGCTGGCCGACAGCCTGCCCGACAAGTTTGGTAACGCCCTCATCAATCGTTGGCTTGCCGAGCAGGGCCGCACAGCCGACAGCTTCGATCCGGTCGAGCGCCTTTGCTACACCGGCCGCAGAGGCATGGGCGCGTTGGAATTCGAGCCTGCGACCGGTGAGCGCCGCGAACAGGGCCAGCCGGTCGATATCGCTCCGCTTGTCGAACTCGCCAACAGGGTCATTGCCGCGCGTGAAGAACTGGCCGGTGTACTCAAGGGTGAAGATGATCATCGCGCACTTCAAGAGATCTTGCGCGTCGGCACCTCTGCTGGTGGTGCCCGGGCCAAGGCCGTCCTCGCCTGGAACGAGGAGACCGGAGAATTCCATTCAGGGCAGCTGACTGCAGGGCCCGGCTATACGCAATGGCTGGTCAAGTTCGACGGCGTATCGGGCAATGCTGACAAGGAACTCGCCGACCCGATGGGCTTCGGCCGCCTTGAATACGCTTGCTATCTGCTAGCCCGAGAGGCAGGCATCGACATGGCTCGCTCTCGCCTGCACGAAGAAGGCGGGCGGGCGCATTTCATGACCCAGCGCTTCGATCGCACGCCTGACGGTAAGAAGCTCCACATGCAGTCGCTTTGCGCGATGCGCCATTTCGATTTCAACCTCGCTCGGGCATATAGCTACGAGCAGGCGATCGAAACCATCCGCATGCTCGGCCTCGGACGCGAAGCGATCAAGGAGCTGGTGCGCCGCGCGCTGCTCAATGTCTTCATTCGTAACCAGGACGACCACACCAAGAACATCGCCTTCCTCATGGATAGCTCGGGTCGCTGGAGCCTCTCGCCCGCTTTCGATGTCGTCTACGCCTACAATCCTGACGGGGACTGGACCAACGAGCATCAGATGTCTCTGGCCGGCAAAACGGACGGCTTCGAGTTTGACGATCTGCTGGAATTTGGAAAGTTCGCCGACCTGAAAGCAAGCGAAATAAAATCGATAATCGGCGACTTCCGCTTGGCGCTATCCAAGTGGGAGCAATTTACGCTGGAGGCTGGAGTACCTCAAGGGATATCAGTCAAGGCGCGCAATGGATTTCGAGATAATCTGATCCCTTTGCAGTAAAGCACTGTGAAACGGTAGCTGCGTTCCTAAGAATTGACGCTTCTCAAACTGCCATCGTCGTACTCGTAAAAATCGGGGTTTCTCACCACCACCCGTTCAACAAGTTCGCAGATCATATCATGGAATTCGATCTTCTCATCATGTTTGCCGACACGATAGAGTGTGTAGTTGGCATGCCGCGACGAGGCATCAAGAAGCATGAAATAGAAGGCTTCGTACTGCTCATCTCGGCCAGCTGGATCGTCGCGGCCGGTGAATAACCGGAAGCGCGAATGCGCGTTCTCGAACGTCGAGCGCCGCTTGGGCGTGTTGTCCGTTGCCGCACCGGCATCGAAGATGAACAGGCCGCCGAGAACGGCATACGGAAAGCGGCGATGCAGCGTGACGGCCTCGATCAGCATATCGCCGCGCCGGTTGGTCAAATTCTTCTGATAGTTCTTTGTTCGGTTGTCCTTGAAGTTGATCGACTTGATCGAGATGCCGAGGATTAACCCGCTTTCTTCCGTCGACCACGTCACATCGACCTTCTTGGCACCGATACCACCAGCCATCCGACGTTCTGCGCCAGAGCCTCCCAACTCTCCGGGAGGTGCGGGACGGGCCTCGCTCATGCCCCGCTGTCGCAATTCTTCTGCCACGGCTAGGGCGATGTTGGCGGAAATCTTCTCGCTGTAGGCCTTCTTCTCGTCCGACTTCGCCGTGTCGGCGGGCTTGTCGCCAGCCTCGATCAATGCCGCCTTAAGAAGATCGTCTATCCTCGCCATTTTTCCCCCTCGCGCGGCGACGCTGAAACAACACGTCGCGCGCTGCACGAAGGGCCTTTAGATCACTGTTCGCCACTTCTGCCAATAGTATGGCATCAACAGACTGCACGGCTGCTTCTACGTCACCATGCCGAAGATGCTTCGCGAGTTGTGGCTTGATTGCGCGAAGTTCCGTCTCGACCGACTTGATGTGATCGAGCGACGGCACTGGCAATAGGTCAGCCTCGCGCGGTTCCATCTTGAGCAAGCCACCGCCATAGGCACGACCGACGATTTCTGCCCCGAGCAGTGTCACGCTGTTCAGGCTCGCCACAGGCAGCAGATCGCGACCGATGCTGCGGCGACCGTCCATGAGCCGCACCCCATAGATCGAATTGAGTATCTGCGCCTTCGCAGTGTTGGTGACGAGGCGCGGGCGATCATGGTTCATGTAAGTCAGGAACAGGTCAGGTTGCTCGACCAGCGGCACCCGCCACCACGGCGAGCGAACGCGGCACTTGTATGCGTCCGACACATTCGCCTTCTCGCCCGTGCGAATGTAGCGCAATGCAGCAGCAGACGGCTTCTCGCCCGGATAGAACAGGAGCGTCCGCGAACCGTCGCGCAGCAGTTTCTTCCATGCCGCCTCTGTCAGCGTCAGGCCGCGCATGTGTCGCGATCCCGGCGGTGAGATTGCCGTCACGTCGGCTTGAGTTAGGCCATGCTTACGCACGTCGTCCGCCGTGAGGGTGAAGTACTTGTTGTTGCCGGTCACGGCGCCAAGGTAGGTGCGACCCCAAACGCCTAGCTCTTCGAAATAACGGGCGGCAACCTCGCGATACGTTGCGAAGGCGCTCTTGGCGACAAGGGCGGGTGTCCACTTCTCGCCTTCCGCTGGCTCATGCTCTGTCCACTCCGCGAGATCGACCGCCTTAAGCGATTGCGCATCGCGCGTCTGATAGACCTCAAAGCACTGCGCGCCGCCAGTGCCTTCAGCAAGCAGCAGTACGACCTCTTCCAAAACTTCGGGAAAGACGCGCTGCTCAAACATGATCAGCCGAACGCGCGCGAAGCGTCGCAGCAGGAAATTGCGGACCTCGGCAGCATAGCTGACCGACAGCAGCTCAGCAGGCAAGACGAGTGCGAGCCTACCGTCTGCTGAAAGATGCTGCGCCGCCTTGACAACGAACCCGGCCCAGGAACTTGCGAGGCCGGACAGGCGAACGCCTTGCGCTAGCGCAGCCTCGAGGCTCTTGGTTCGCGCCGCACCGGAAAACTGCTGGTATCGAACGAATGGCGGATTGCCGACTATGGCGTCGAACTTTTGGCGGTCGTCGAAGTCGAAAAAGTCGGACACCGTGACGGACGCATCGAATCCAGCATCCCGCAAGAGCGCCTGGGCCGCGATCGCCGAGTCCTCGTGAATCTCGACACCGTGAAGCTGGCTCGACCAGATCAGCGGGCGAGCATCGAGTGCGCGCAACCGCTCGCCAGCGGCAAGCAGAAAGCTCGCTTCGCCGCACGATGGCTCAAGCACGACATCATTGGCGGACTGGATGGCCCATTGAGCTAGGTAGCGGGAAATCTCGGCAGGCGTGAAGAACGCGCCGCGTGCCTTCCGATTTGATTGAGTGTCCACGCGCCATCCCCTTTCTGATCTTCTGCTTGACTCGTTCCGCTCGAACAACCCCTTCCGTGACGTTTTCGGCGGATCACTGTATGTTCTTGATATGTTCTATTTCCAATTTGGGCGCGGGGCAAGGCACGCTGTCGCAATTTGCTAAGTAGCGTTCCACCTTTTCGGCGGTTCTTCTACGCGGCCTCCGGCCAGCCCTCAGATCAAGCACGAAGCGCGGATCGCCAACCGCGCGA
>CATMNW010000042.1 GCA_950071875.1 uncultured Erythrobacteraceae bacterium
ATCGACCTCGCCTTCGAAATGGGCCCGGTCAGCGGCATGACCGCGAAGGAAATCAAGAAGTACATCCGCTACATCGCCGACTGGCGCCTGGGCCAGCTGGGCCTCTCGCCGATCTACATGATCGACGACCACCCGCTCCCCTGGCTCGCCCCGCTGCTGAACGGTGTGGAACACGCCAACTTCTTCGAAACCCGCGCGACCGAATATTCCAAGGGCGCGACCAAGGGTGACTGGAACACCGTCTGGTCGAGCTTCGACAAGCGCAACAAGGCGAAAGCCGCAAACGAGGAAGACGGCGCGGTCGATGACGGCCCCGGCCTGTTCGGCGACGATGCCGGGAGCGTTGCGGCGGAGTGAGTGCTGACGTGTTGGATTCTCCTCCGCGCCGCATCGCCCAAAAGGTTTTCCAGAGTTTTGAACAGATCGTGAAACATCACACCACACAAGGGTGTTGACTAAGCAATCGGTGTGGGGGTAAGGAGGTGTTATGGTCAACGCCTCTGATCTTTCGATTCCCATAGGGAGTGTCCGGGCATGGAAATCGCGCGTTGCGGAAGCGCGCGAGGAGATCGAGCAACTTGAGCGCGAGATTGCCGAAATGGAGGCGAAGCTCGCTGCCATCGCGCAGCTTTTTCCAAGCATCGATTTGGATCACATCGCTTCACAACCTGACATTGATACTTGGCCAGGAATGGTCCTCTGGTTGATTAAGGATGAGGATCGGGGACGAGAGCCACGCGAGTTGTTGGACAAGGCTCGCCAAATGCCTGAATTTGCTGACAGATTGGGAACATCAAACCCAACTGGTTTCTACAATGCGATTTCGAGGCTGGCAGAGCGTGGCGAGATTATGCGTCGTGGCACACTCATCTACAGCCGAGATCTATGGGACGCCATCGATGCGGGTGAGGTGGAGGATCGCGCTCACAACGCGATGCAAAAAGCTGGTCCGCAGATGCGCGAGTACATCCTTCAGAAAATGAGGGGTCGAGGGTTTCTCGCTCCAAAGGTGATAAGCGATCTGATTTGTGACGAGAAAGAGATCGCAGATCGCCTCGCTCGCAACCCCCAGTATCTCTATACCCTCCTTGGAAGGATGGTTGGAAAGAAAGAACTCGTGAAGCGCGACAGCACGTATGCTCTTGCGAACGAAGCTGAGGCCCCGAACGGCGGAGCCGTTGGGGCCTCAAAAACCGAAGGGGTTGCAGCCTCTTCGTCAGATACTTCGTCTCTCTTCGGAGCGACGAGGTGAACCAGCTGAAGCAACCGACCAGGACGGTTCAGATCCTGGAGATTGGAGGCACACCATGTTCACTACCGCGCTGATCGCTGCGGGGGCTCTCGCCCTGATTGCGGTCTTCTACTTGTAGGTCACATTCGTGCCGGAGCCTTCGGGCTCCGGCAATCTTCATAGCCTGCTCTGTCAATCGCGTCCATAGCGGCCTCATACTCACCTGAGAACCTTGGTGCCATGCGGCTACCTTGCGCGACTTTCTGTTGCTCTCACTCCGGAAAACCTTCCAGCCCCAACCCAAATTGATACACCTCAACGACGCGCCTACTCGCTAGCATCGCTCCTGGAAAATCACTCCAGGACAAGGATGCCACCCGCATGTCGCAGCATACGCGAGGGTGAACTGACCGAAATCTTCAAGCGCGACCGCGACCTGCTGACGCGGCCCGCGCGCGAGGATGCGCATTACGCGCGGCTGGCGGAGGAGTATCACGCGCTGAACCGCGAAGTGCACCGGATCGAGGCGAAAACCGAAGCGGCAAGCGACGAGCGCGTCGAAACCCTCAAGAAACAGCGCCTCGCCCTGCCGGGCACCCTCACCGGCATCATGAAAGCGCCGCGCGCAGGGGTGTGACGCCGCTTCCCTCGCTTCTGCTTGCAAAACGGGTCGGGGGTGTGCGAGCCACCGACCCCTAGTTTCCTACAGGGCGCAAACCTGCTTCACCCTTGCCGATGAAGCATTATCCGCCGCCCGCTCGCCCGTCCGCCCCGCCTGTGCGCATCCCGCGTTTCCATCCCGTGCCGCTGGTGCGCCGTGCCGACGGGTGGACGGTGGAGCGGCAGGTCCATTTCATCGGCTATCTTGCGCAGACCCGTTCGGTCGCGGCGGCGGCGCGGGCCGATTCGATGGGGCGTGAAAGTGCCTATCGCCTGCGCAAGCGGGCAGGGGCCGCAGGCTTCGCAGCTGCGTGGGATGCGGCGCTGGGAAAGCCACACGTGCCTGTGGACCTGACATCGGACAAGACCACAGGTCTCGACGTCGGATATCGCTATCGCGCGGGGCTGGTCAGGATCGAGATGCGCGGCGGCAAATACGTGCGCGGCCACCGGGAACCCGACCATAATGCGCACCTGCGCTACCTCGCGCGGCTGGACCGGGCAGCGGGGCTGGCGGGGTGAAAGTCACAGCCTTGCAAATCGCGCCGGGCGGTCCACCCAAGGCCACACTGTACGCGCGTCACCACCCCCAGGCGGGCGGGGGCGGGGCGATGGGTGAGCTGGTAAGCGAATGTCGCGTCCGCCGTGCCCGCCGGGTCGACCTCGATACGCCACACATTGGTCAGCGATGCGTCGAGCCCTTCGCGTTCGAACAGGGCGATGGAATAGGGATCGACCGGGAAGTCCTGCGCTTGCGCCGTGCCGGCTTGGTCGGTGGGGCCGCCATAGAAGGTGACTGCATCGGCCTCACCATCGTCATGGCGGTGGTCGTGCTTCAGCGTGAAGCGGGCAGCGTCGCCCTCTCCCTCGCGCGTCACGATCCAGGTGCGGCTGCGGTTCCAGCCACCATCGGCCTCCGGGTCCTCGACATGGAAGGCGATGGCAACGCGATCGTCGCTGCACTGGGCCCAATGGGCGACCATGCGCTTGCCCGCCCAGTCCGCATCGCGGGCATCCTCGCTCGCAAGGCCGCCGGCATAGGCCTTGCCGCAATGGCTGGTCAGCGCCTGCCAGAAGGCATTCGGCGGTACGGTGTCGGCCTGCTGCGGCGTGGCGCAGGCGGTCAGGGCAGCCGCCGCAAGCGGTGCGACAAGGAAGGGGGTGCGGATCATCGGACCAGCCTAAGCCATCGGGCGAAAGAAGGAAGCCCCTTGCGGACGGCGATCGATGGTGTATTGCTTTTGTAATACACAAAAGGATGATCCTTCATGCTGACCAGCCTTGCCGCCGCCTTGCTGTTCTCACAAGCAACCGCGCCCGCCGCCCCGCAACCGATGCCGACCGGTGAAGCGATGGAACAGGCAATCGCGGACAATGACAGCCGGCTGTTCTGGGGCTTCTTCGAAGGCTGCAATCCCGATGCGATCGCCGACCTCGTGCATCCCGACTTCCGCATGCTGCACGATCTTGGCGGCATGCCCCTGTCCAGCGGGGCGCAGATGATCGAACAATCGCTCGAACGCTGCGCCGACCGCGCGCCGGGCGGCAAGAACGAAGGCTACAGGAATCGCCGCCTGTTGGTGCCGGGCTTGCGGCGCATCCAGAAGCTGGGTGACTGGGGCGTGCTGGAAGAAGGGTATCACACCTTCCACGAATGGCGCGGTGCCCTCAATAACGGGAACGGCGGCTGGGAAATGACCGGCGGCGGGCGTTACATCCACTCGTGGCAATGGATGCCGGAGGAAGGGGGGTTCCGCCTGCTCGAAAGCCTCAGCCTCGATCACGGGCCGGCCATGCCCTATCCGCCCGCGTCGCAATAGGGTACTTGCGCGGATAGCCGCGCGCGGCGGGATGAAACCGCTTTGCTTGCACGCAGCGCGCCGCTACCTCGCCATTCATGACCCAGACGCCCGATATCCACGCCAAGGCCGAAACCCTGATCGAGGCGCTGCCCTATTTCCAGCGCTATGCAGGCCGCAGCTTCGTGGTGAAATACGGCGGCAACGCCATGGGCGACGACCAGGCGGCGCGCGAATTTGCCGAAGACGTGGTGCTGCTGAAGGCGGTCGGCATCAATCCGGTGGTGGTCCACGGCGGCGGCCCGCAGATCGGTGCCATGCTGGAAAAGCTGGGCGTCGAAACAACCTTCGTCGACGGGTTGCGCGTCACCGACAAGCAGACGGCGGATGTCGCCGAAATGGTCCTGTCGGGCGCGATCAACAAGGCGATCGTCGGTTCCATCGCCCGCGCGGGCGGCAAGGCCATCGGCATTTCCGGCAAGGACGGCGGCCTCGTCACCGCGACCAAGCTGCAGCGCACGCAGAAGGACCCCGACAGCAATATCGAGAAGGCGCTGGACCTCGGCTATGTCGGCGAGCCATCGAAAATCGATACCACGATCATCGAAACCGCCACATCGGCCGGCATGATCCCCGTGGTCGCCCCCATCGGCGTGGGCGAAGACGGGCATACCTACAACATCAACGCCGACACGATGGCCGGGGCACTGGCGGCCGCACTGGGCGCGGCGCGGCTGCTGTTGCTGACCGATGTAACCGGCGTGCTGGACAAGGGCGGCAATCTCCTGACCGACCTGACCCCTGCCGACATCTGGCGCCTTCGCGATGACGGCACGATATCGGGCGGGATGATCCCCAAGCTGGAAACCTGCGTGCAGGCGGTGGAATCGGGCTGCGAAGCGGCAGTCGTCCTCGACGGGCGGGTGCCCCATGCAATGCTGCTGGAATTCTTCACCGCACGCGGCGCAGGTACGCTGGTCGCAAAGGGTCGGTAAGACGTCGGTCGGGGGTGGCGCGCGGCGTATTGCTCTTGTAGGACGCGCAACCACGGCAAAGAACCACGGGAACGCTCGACATCATGCAGGCGCTCAGCACCATCTACCAGATCATCGCCATGCTCACCAACGTGCTGGTGATGCTCATCATCATCCAGTTCATCATCGGACTTCTGTTCGCCTTCAACGTGGTGAACCAGCGCAACGAATTCCTCGGTGCGTTCTACATGTCGATCAACAAGCTGCTCGAACCCGTTCTCGGCCCGATCCGCAGAGTCATGCCGAATACAGGCGCGATCGATTTCTCGCCGCTGGTGTTGATCATCGTGCTCAACATCATCCTCATCGTCCTCGGCAATCTGATTTACAGCTGATGGTTGCCCAGATCATCGACGGAAAGGCCTTCGCAGCCCGCCTTCGCGAGCGTGTGGGCGAACAGGCCGCGAAATTCGAAGGCCTGGCGGGCCGCAAGGCGGGACTGGCAGTTGTCCTGGTAGGGGAAGACCCTGCCAGCCAGGTCTATGTGCGCAGCAAGCACAAGGCGACCGTGGCCGCGAACATGGAAAGTTTCGAGCACCGGCTGCCTGCGGAAACTACCGAGGCTGATTTGCTTGCGCTGGTGGACCAGCTCAATGCCGATCAGACGGTCGACGGCATCCTGGTCCAGTTGCCGCTGCCCGCTCATCTGGATGAAAAGGCCGTCATTGCCAGCATAAGCCCCGACAAGGATGTCGACGGATTCCATGTGACGAACGCCGGCCGCCTTGCCGTAGGCCAGAGCGGATTCGTACCATGCACGCCGATGGGTTGCATGATGCTGCTGGCTGATCGTCTGGGCGACCTTTCGGGTCTTGAGGCAGTGGTTATCGGGCGGTCCAATATCGTGGGCAAGCCGATGGCGCAGTTACTGCTCGACGCCAATGCAACCGTAACCATCGCGCACAGCCGCACCAAAGATCTCGCGGGTGTGGTCAAGCGCGCGGATATAGTGGTTGCCGCCGTCGGACGTGCGGAGATGGTCAAGGCCGAATGGCTCAAGGAGGGTGCGACCGTCATTGACGTCGGGATCAATCGCCTCCCGCCCGAGCCTGGTGCCGACAAGGGGCGACTGGTGGGCGATGTCGATTATGCAGGCGCGCAAAGTGTAGCGGCGGCCATCACGCCCGTGCCGGGCGGGGTAGGCCCCATGACCATTGCGGTATTGCTGCGCAACACACTGATCGCCGCCTATCGCAATGAAGGCCTCGACCTTCCCGATGGTGCACTTTGAGGCTGGCCCTACCCCTTGTCGCGCTCATGCTCTCGGCGTGTTCGGCGCAGAATGGGTCGCGCGATGTCTACCAGCGAATGCTGCAGCCAACCGCCAGCCCATCGACGATCGTGGCAACCGAACTCGCCTTCGCCCGCGCGGCCCAGGAGGACGGGCAGTGGTCGGCCTTTCGTGAATATGCTGCCGATGACGCGGTAATGTTCACACCCGAAGCTGTCAGCGCGCGCGAGTGGTTGAAGGATCGGGAAAATCCCGAACGGGCTGTCGAATGGCAGCCGCACCATGTCTGGACAAGCTGTGACGGCTCACTCGCAGTGTCGCGCGGTGCATGGCAACGCGCCGACGGGACGGTCGGATATTTCACGACGGTCTGGCAACGGCAGCCTGATGGCGAATACCGCTGGGTGATCGACCAGGGCGACATGCTCGAAACCCCTCTCGAAGCGCCGGAGTTCGTGCGCACCGATATTGCCGAATGTCCCGACCGCGCATTGGCAGCGGATTTGCGTGCGCAGGCCGAACAATCCCGACCGGTAAACGGTGGCACCTACTTCGATCAGGTCAGCATGGATAGCAGCCTGTTTCTCACCTTTGTCGTATCGCCCGATCTCTCGCGTCACTGGAAGCTGATGCTCCACAAGGACGGCGCGCTCGTCGATGCGATGGCGGGCAGTGTCGACGCACCTAGCGAACAATAGCATGACCCAGCTCTTCCTCTCCGCCTTCATTACGCTGTTCGTGGTGATCGATCCCCCGGGCTGCGCACCGATCTATGCCGGGCTGACCAAAGGCGCGACCGCAGCGCAGCGCCGGTTGATGGCCATCCGCGCAAGCGGCATCTCCCTGATCATATTGCTTGTCTTCGCCCTGTTCGGTGAAGATCTGCTGGGGGCTCTCCACATCGAGCTCGACAGTTTCCGGATAGCCGGCGGACTGATGCTGTTCTGGATCGCTTTCGAGATGGTCTTCGAAAAGCGCACCCAACGCCGCGAAGAACGCGCCGAAAGGGTGGCTGCCACCCCCGAAGTCGAAGATGTCTCGGTGTTCCCGATGGCAATCCCGATGCTGGCCGGACCCGGTGCCATTGCGGCAATCATGTTGTTGATGAACGAGGCGCAGGGCCTCGATCAGACACTGGTTGTGCTCGGCGCGCTGGCGGCCGTGCTGATCATTACCATGCTGGCCCTGATGGCGGCCGGCCCGATAATGCGTCTCTTCGGGGACAAGGTGGAAGCGGCAATCACCCGTGTACTCGGTGTGTTGCTATCTGCACTGGCCGCGCAATACGTGATCGACGGCTTGCGCAATTCGTTCGGGATGTGACGTTGCGAGCGCGCCGCAAGTCCGGCGCGACTACTGCAGGGTGACGATTTCGTCACCGTCGTCGCGCAATGCAAAGAACTGCATCAGCTGGATCATGAGATCGCACCGCTGCGATAGGTCGCCAGCTTCCAACAGCGCCTGCTTGCTGGCAGAATCGAAAGGCGCGATTTGCGCCACGCCGTTGATCAGGGTTTCGTCATCCAGTCGCGAAACCGATTCCCAGTCGACCGAATAGCCCTGCATATCGGCAAACCGCCGCGCTTCGAATTCGAAGCCGGCGCGTTCGACGCTGGACAGGACTTCGTCTTCCGGATCGTCCATCCATTCCGCCTCGACCTGGCGAAACGTCGTGGTCACATCGAGTTCGCGCAGCACGCGAAATCGTGCTTCGCCTTCAAGCACGACATTATACCGTCCGTCTTCCAGCGCTTCGACATCACCGATCTTGCCTACGCAGCCGATATCATAGAGCCGGGACGCCCCCTTTGACTGCCTCGGCTGGATCATGCCGATCAGGCGGTCCTTGGCCAACGCGCTACCGACCAGGTCGCGATAGCGGGGCTCGAAAATATGCAGCGGCAACTGCAACCCCGGAAAAAGGATCGCACCTGCCAAAGGAAAGATGGAAAGACGGGAACTCAAATCCGTGCCTATCCGAAAAGGATCTTCGAAAGACGCCGACGGGTCGATACGACCCAAGGATCCTCCAGACCGACCGCACCGAAGATGTCGATCAACCGCGCGCGCGCTGCGCCGTCATTCCATTCGCGGTCCTTTTCGACCAGCGCCAGCAGTTCGTCGGCCGCCGCGTCACGATCGCCCGCGGCGAAAGCGGCTTCTGCATAATCGTAGCGTGCCTGCAAATTGTCAGGATCCGACGTTGCCTTTTCGCGAAGGGCCGCGAGTTCGCCATCATCGACCTTGTTACCCGCCAGCTCAAGTGCGTTACGCGCCTGTTCCAGCTGCGGGTCAGTCGCGATGGCAGGTTGCGTCTCAGCCGCTTCAAGCGCTGCCCGTGCTTCGTCCACACGTCCGGCCTGTACCAGCGCACGGACAAGGCCGGCGTGGGCAGCAGCATTATCGGGAGCCATCTGGACGACCTGCATGAAAACGCCTGCTGCGCGTTCCGCATCGCCATCGACCAGGACCCGTTCGGCCATTTCGATGAACTGGGCCACATCCTGCTGAGGCTGGCCCGAAGCGCCGTTGTCCGCACCAGCTTCGATGGGCAGCTGGGCGAGGATCTGGTCCAGCGTCTGCTTCATCTGCGATTCGCTGCGCGCATTGGTCAGGTCCGCGACCGGCTGGCCCTGGAACAGGGCATATACCGCCGGGATGGACTGCACCTGGAACTGCGCCGCGATGAACTTTTCTGCATCCACATCGATCTTTTTCAGCACCACGCCCTTGTCGGCGTATTCTGCAGCGACCTTTTCCAGCATCGGAGCCAGCGCTTTGCAGGGCCCGCACCAGTCGGCGTAGAAATCGAGGATGACCAGTTTGCTCATCGACGGTTCGACAACGTCTGTCTTGAACCGTTCGACCGCCTTTTGTTCATCCATGCTGAGACCCATGCTGGCCACGTGAACCCACCTTTCGTTCGAGAATATCTGTCAGCCCCATGTGGGTCTTCGTGTGCAAATGTGAAGGACCGATAAGGGCTAGGCAAGGGCGACGAAAATTCTGCAATTTTCGTCTTGCGGCATTTGCGGACCACTGCTAGTTGGCCGCCTCCCCACCGAGGCCAAGTGGCCTCCGGTAGCGCCAGTGAGCGGGCGTAGCTCAGGGGTAGAGCACAACCTTGCCAAGGTTGGGGTCGGGCGTTCGAATCGCCTCGCCCGCTCCATTTTTCGTAGTCAATTCAACGGTTTAAAAGAACCGTTCTTGAAGCTGACTAGCGATTTTTACGGCAGGTGACCACCGTTTTTACGCTGGAGAACAGGTCGTCTCGGACGGCTAGATATTCGCCAGACGCGTACCAACCCGTCCCACCGCCGATCCTGCGAGGGCACTGGCGATTCGCGACATCGGAGCCCTCGTCGGCGCTGGCCTCGTGATCTCTTCGAGACTACCGACAACTAGCTGGCCATATTGTGAATCGGAATGCCCACTCGCCTTCATTATCTACATTGGCGAATTCGCCAAAGCGCGGCGCCGGGCAAAAAGTACTGCATCAGGCGGAAGACGACCGACTGCTTTGAGTCCCGAAAAGTAGGTATTGCTGACTATTTTCTTCCAACCTTGACGATTTATCAAAGACCCGCGAGCCATTGTTATTCGCGACCGGGTGTCGATGCGTATGTCCAGGCTGCACGCTAAAGGTATCGATGCGCCTGCCAACGGGCGTTTTCATCGCCCGGTCACATCCGCAATTTGCGGGCTGGTTTATAATGGCATTATAAGTTGGCCGTTTTCCTTGCTCAGCTTCAGTCTTGGGGTTGCGACACAATGAGTCGTGAATCCAGAAAGAGGAGTAAGTGATGAAGGATTTCGAACATAATGAGAATGAGGTCATTGACCTCGGAAAGGCCTCGGTGGAGACCAAGGGCAACGCCCTGTTCGATATCGATGTGAGCAGCGGCCGACTGTCCTATGCGACTGGCCTCGCCGAAGACTGAGCCTCGCGGGGGCGCGCGTTCTAGCAGGACCGCGCCCCTTCGCTGCAATCCTACTGCCGTGACCGAGTTCAGCAGCAGCGATATCGCCTGGGCCGAATGCAGCGGCAGGTTCGTTTTTCTCGATATTGCCGAGGATCGCTACTTTCAGCTGCCAGCGCCTCGCGAGGAGGCTTTTCGCGCCCAGGTTAAGGGCCAAGACTGGTATCAACCAACCGCTTTCCCGCGCCCACCTGAATGGACCAGACCGCGTATTGTTTCGTCCGAGATCCATGAGGGCCCCTTCCGGCTGGCCCGCGTTTCAGCGGCAATCTGGACCCAGCGCCGGATCGAGCGCCGAATTGCAACGCGTTCTTTCCGCGAAGTCCTGCTGGAGCTGAAACGCCTGAAAGGTCCGCTGGTGACCAGTGATACAAGTGACACCGAGCGGGCTATTGAGCTTCGCGCCTTTGAACACGCCCGGCTCCTGCGCAGTGCAGCAGATCGCTGCTTGCCGCGCTCGATTGCGCTATCTCTGCGGCTGGCCCGGCGCCGTATCCACGCCCATATCGTTATCGGCGTCCGAAGCGATCCATTTGGCGCCCATTGCTGGGTCCAGCACGGCGAGGCCGTGCTCAACGACACTGCCGAGGAAGTGCTGCGTTACACGCCGATACTGGTTGTATGACCACACTGCGCTTTGCTCTCGCATTGCCGCGCCTAAGATCGGGGGCGTCTGCTGGGCTGCAGACGATGCCAAGCCTGAAGGATCTGTGCGGCGATATCCCGCGGCTCTGGATAGCCAAAGACACGCATGTCGCGAACCTTGGCTCTGCCGGATGTGTGATCGGCACGCTCTTCTCCCGGGACACCGCGCATCGCGTTTCTCAGTTGCCAGAGGTGGGTGCTCGCTCTGCGAAATGCCTCGCCGCCAACCTCGCCGCGAACTTCTGGGGTGCCTATATCGCAATTCTGCCCGATCAGGACCGTAGCGATTTGGCTGTACTGCCGGATCCTTCCGGACTGGTTCCGATCTACCGCCGGGTGACAACAACCCATGTGGTGCTCACCTCTGATCCGAAACTCTTCGAGCAGGCCTGCGGCAAGAGGATGAGTATATCTTGGGATTCTCTGGCTCGCTTTTTGATGTGTCCCGAATTGCGCGAGAGACAAACCTGTCTCGTCGGTGTCGACGAGCTTCGGCCCGGCGCCTTGACCTATCCGACTGCTTGCGATCCCGAAGAATTCCCAGTCTGGCGCGCGCAGCAGTTCCTGCCGGGCAGACTATCGCTCTCCTATGATGAAGCGAGAGCGCAGCTTCGTGACGCGGCGATCCGTGTCATGGGTGCGTGGGCAGAAGAGCTTGGACCCGTGTCAGTGGCGGTGTCGGGCGGCGTCGACTCTTCCCTCGTCTGCGCCGCGCTTGCGCGGGCGCAAAAGCCGTTCTCCTGCGTCACGCTCGCGACAGCAGACAGAAGCGGCGACGAGCGGGACTATGCCCGTCTTCTGGCTAAGCACCTGGGTGCAGAATATGCCGAACGGATTTACGATCCTGCGCGTTTCGATCCCCAGGTCAGCGCCTCGGCCGGTCTTCCGCGTCCGAGCCGCAGATCGTTTCTGTCGACCATCGATGCGCTGCTCGCCGATGCCGCAGGTGACCTCGGAGCGCAGATCGTCTTCGATGGCAATGCCGGCGACAATCTGTTCTGCTTTCTTCATTCAGCGGCGCCGGTCGTCGACCACTTGCGTGTTGAGGGACCCGGACGCGGTGCGGTCGCAACCATTCTGGACATGTGCCGGGTTACCGGCTGCGATTTGCCTGCCATGGTCAAGGCGACGCTAAAGCGTTTGGTGCGCCGCCCATGCGGCGAATGGCCTTGCGACCGGCGTTTGCTTGCCGATCATCTTGCATCGGATGAGCCGCTGGACCCCGTAACACCCTGGGTCGATATCGATGTGGGGCGCCATGGGGGGAAACACGATCATCTTGCCCTGATTAT
>CATMNW010000043.1 GCA_950071875.1 uncultured Erythrobacteraceae bacterium
GGCGGGTGAACTTGTACTTGCCGAAATCTTCCTTGCCGAAACGCGCCGCGAGCACCTTGTGTGCCGGGCTCGCATGCCGCCGCAGGTAGCGCGCGCGCTCGTGAATCTTGTCGAGCCGCTTTTCCGAAATCTCCCACCCGCGGCCCTTCTTCTTGAGCGCGGGGGTGTCGTCGGCGGTCTCGGACGGATCGCGTAGCTGGAGGGTCTTGCGGTCAGTCACCCCACGCTCCCCTCGAGCGAGATCGCCAGCAGCTTCTGCGCTTCGACCGCAAATTCCATCGGAAGCTCTTTCAAAACGTCCTTGGCGAAGCCGTTGACGATCAGCGCCATTGCTTCCTCGTCGTCGAGGCCGCGCTGCATGGCGTAGAACAGCTGGTCGTCGCTGATCTTGCTGGTGGTTGCCTCGTGCTCGATCTGGGCGCCGGGGTTCTTCACCTCGATATAGGGCACGGTGTGCGCGCCGCACTGGTCGCCGATCAGCAAGGAATCGCATTCGGTGCGGTTGCGCACGCCGTCGGCATTGGCCGCCACGCGCACGAGGCCGCGATAGGTGTTGTTCGACTTGCCTGCCGAAATACCCTTGGAGATGATCGTCGAGCGACTGCCGCGCCCGTTGTGGATCATCTTGGTGCCGGTATCGGCCTGCTGGTAATTGTTGGTCACCGCAACCGAGTAGAACTCGCCCACGCTTTCTTCACCGTTGAGCACGCAAGAGGGATATTTCCACGTCACCGCGCTGCCGGTTTCGACCTGCGTCCAGCTGATCTTGGACCGTGCGCCCTGGCAGAGGCCGCGCTTGGTGACGAAATTGTAGATCCCGCCCACGCCTTCCGAATTGCCGGGATACCAGTTCTGGACGGTCGAATATTTGATTTCGGCATCTTCGAGCGCGACCAGTTCGACCACGGCGGCGTGGAGCTGGTTTTCATCGCGCATCGGCGCGGTGCAGCCTTCGAGATAGCTGACGTAGCTGCCTTTTTCGGCGACAATCAGCGTGCGTTCGAACTGGCCGGTATTCTCGGCATTAATGCGAAAATAGGTCGAAAGCTCCATCGGGCAGCGTACGCCTTCGGGCACGTAGACGAAGGTGCCGTCGGAAAAGACCGCGCTGTTGAGCGTCGCGAAATAGTTATCATGCTGCGGCACGACTTTCCCGAGCCACTTCTTCACAAGGTCCGGATATTCCTTGATCGCTTCGCTGATCGACAGGAAGACCACACCGGCTTTCTTGAGCTCTTCGCGGAATGTCGTGGCGACACTGACCGAATCGAAGACGGCATCGACTGCAACCTTGCGCGCACCTTCAACCCCGGCGAGCACCTCCTGTTCCGCCACGGGAATGCCGAGTTTGTCATAAACCGCCTTGATGTCCGGATCGAGCTCGTCCAGCGACTTGAGCTTCTCCTTTTTTTTCGGCGCTGCGTAATAATACGCGTCCTGATAATCGATTTCGGGATAGCCAAGCTTGGCCCAGTCGGGCTCCGCCATTTCCTGCCAGAGCCGGAATGCCTTGAGGCGCCATTCGAGCATCCATTCCGGCTCGCCCTTCTTGGCGCTGATGAAACGGACGGTGTCTTCGGTAAGACCCTTCTCGGCATATTCGGTTTCGATGTCGGCCGACCAGCCGTGCTCGTACTCGGCAGCTTTTTCAGCCGCCTCCTTGGCTTCGGCATCCATCTCGGTTTTCGCCTGAATGTCGATATTCTCGCTCATGCGGGTTCTTTCTCTCATGCCAGCTGCGTTAGCGGGATCGCCGCCAAAGCGCCGCGCAGTGCCTCGTTCACCAGCGGCCAATGCGGTTTGACCGAACAATCGTGCGCCACGCTGCATTCTGCGCCTTCGATGCAAGCGGTAAGCGCGATGGGCCCTTCAACAGCCTCGACGATATCTGCCACCGTTATTGCAGCCGCCGGGCGTGCCAGCTGCAAACCACCACCTGCGCCGCGCGTCGAGCGTAGCAGGCCTGCCGAAGACAGCTTGCTGACCAACTTCTGGACTGTCGGAACCGGCAGCCCGGTCTCCGCAGCCAATTCAGCCGCACTGGTCCGCCCGCCACCACAATGGCGGGAAGCGGCGCACATGGCGACCACGGCATAATCGGCAAGGTTGGACAGGCGCATATTTTAATCGGACCAATTTGTTCCGATTGGGCAGCTAGGCGTGCAAAACCGCCATTTCAACGGGAAATGCCTTTTTGCGAGTCGTTAGCAGCTTACCGCGGCCGCGGTCAGGAAAGCGGGTCGACGCCCAATTGTTCGTCTTGCCCCCCACCGAACAGGTTGACCGAACCATAGCCTTCGGGCCCGAGCATGTCGCGCACCGCCGAACCCGCTTCCGGCTGGAGGCGCTTGGGCGTACGACCGGTAAAGAACCGAATTTCTTTGATGAGGTGGGCCTGGTCGTAGAAAGCTTCGCGGATTTCTGCCTCGATCTCGGCGGGCAATTCCGGAAGCGAGAGCAGTGTTGCCGCCCTGACCGCGCGATACCGACGCACCAGACGCACGGGGGACTGCCCGAAGAATTGCGCCACTAGTCGCTGCGATTGGCGCTTGGAATAGGGAAGACGTTCATAGAGGTCGTCGAGATCGGGTTTGAACGAGCTCGACAGCCATTCCAGCGTTCGGTCGATAACGGTAAGGTGCTGAGCAGGAAGCTTCGACAGGCTTCGCCGTACGATATCGCCCATGGCTTCCAGTACGGCCTCGTCGTCCAGCGACTGATCGCGCCATTTTGCCGCGAGACTGGAGAATTTTGCAGCAGCCTGTTCTTCAAGCACACCATCAGGCTGCAGGAAGCGATCATGGCATTCGTTTACCGGGAGACGCGTCAATGCCGCCCATCCGCGAAAGTTCAAGGATACCCCGAACATCGTGGCCGGGCCCGAGATGCTGAAATTTCGCGCCTGGCACAGCGGGGCCAGGAAAAACGCATCGCTTGCTTCTGCGACCTGCCCATCGTCGAACTGCATTCTTCCTTCGCCGCGGGCGAAGATCACCATCTGGCCGGAATAGGCTGGCAGCACATCGTCCATTCGCGCGTCCGGACACCGCCAGATATACAATGAATTGAGATATGGCGCCAAATCGGCAGGCGCCGCGACAAATTGAAAAAACTGTGACGGATCGTCACCCGATTGCCCCGACAAAACCCCTGCCCCCGCTTATTCTTCACCCCGAGAATTTGTATAAATACGTCAAATATGTACAGTTTGCAATCGCGCCGCCGACAAAATTTGATCGAGCGAATGAAAAAAAGGGGGTGACCATTTGAGATCACCCCCCTTGAAGTCGAGAACTCGTTGCAAACTGCTCCGAGCCCTTCGGGTCGCAAGAGGGGTGTTAAGCCGAGTCTGTTACAATTGATTGTATGCAAGCGACAACTAGGGTTTGAGCGCGGCGAATTCTCTATTTTCATCAATAGGGAGACCAGAAAGCGCGCAACTATCGAACTCGACACTGCGCTGCCGACACGGCATTGCGCGGTCCATGCTTTTCAATCTGGCACGCCCCGCCCTGTTCGCACTCGATCCCGAACGCGCTCACCGGTTGACCGTCCGGGCGCTGGCCCTTTCCCCCAGGACCGGGCCGCGGGCCGGGAGTCGATTGGCCAGCAATGTGGCCGGGATCTCGTTTCCCAACCCGCTGGGTATCGCAGCAGGGTTCGACAAGGATGCCGAAGTTCCTGACCAACTTCTGGGTCTGGGTTTCGGTTTCGCAGAAGTTGGCTCGATTACGCCCAGGCCCCAGCAAGGCAATCCGAGGCCACGGCTCTTCCGGCTTGTCGAAGATCGGGGCGTCATAAATCGCATGGGATTCAACAATGGGGGAGCGGACGCGGCTCGTGATCGGCTTGCAGCACGTGCTGGCCGCCCCGGCATCGTGGGCGTCAACATCGGAGCCAACAAGGACAGCGAAGACCGGATCGCCGACTATGCAGCGATGACCCGCCTCATGGCCCCATTTGCCACATATCTGGCGGTCAATATCTCGAGCCCGAATACGCCCGGGTTGCGGGCGCTGCAGGACGAAGCTGCACTGACGGACCTGATCGACGCGGTGAACGAGGCACGGGGTGAAAGCGGTCCCCCTGTATTTCTCAAGGTTGCCCCAGATTTGGAACCTGCCGACATCGACGCGATTGCGCGGATCGCAATCGATCGGCACTTCGGCGCGCTTATCGTTTCGAACACGACAATTTCGCGGCCCAAGCTGGCATCGAGCAATGCTGGTGAAACGGGCGGCTTGTCAGGGGCACCACTGCGCGAACTGGCGCAACAACGGCTGCGAGATTTCCGCTCTGCTACCGGAAGGCAAATGCCGCTTATCGGAGTGGGCGGTATCGGAAGCGCACAAGACGCGTGGGCGCGAATTCGGGCCGGGGCAAGCCTCGTCCAGCTTTACAGCGCCCTGGTATATGAAGGTCCCGGGCTACCAGGTCGCATTTTAGGCGGCATCGAGAAGCTGATGCACCGTGACGGCTTCTCCTCGATTGCCGAGGCGGTCGGAAGCGAATAGGCAGTCATGCGATGAAGAAGCTCTTTGCCCTCCCCCTCGCCGCAGCGGCCATTTCGGCGTGCACTCCTACCATCCAATCGGCTGGAACCGCTGGCGTGGCCGGGGTCGAAAACCGGCCTGTTTTCGCGGGCGCGGTAAGCGCCGCGGACCCGCGCGCCCAGAATGCTGGCGAAACAATCCTTGCCCAGGGCGGAAGCGCGACCGATGCCGCAATCGCAGTCATGCTGGCGCTGACGGTGGTCGAACCGCAGAGCTCCGGCATCGGCGGGGGCGGTTTCCTTGTTCGCGGGGAGGCAGATGGCTCGGTCAGCACCATCGACGGGCGCGAAACGGCTCCGATGGGCGCGACGCCGGATTGGTTCCTTGATGAGAACGACAACGTTCCGCCTTTCATCGAATCGGTTCGTAGTGGCCTGTCGGTGGGTGTTCCTGGAAATATCGCACTGGCTGCGAAAGCTCATGCCGCGCATGGAAAACTGCCATGGGCGACGCTCTTCGAACCTGCCATTGCTCTCGCTCGTGACGGGTTCGAAATGAATCCGCGCCTCAACGGTATGCTGGAACGTGCCAGCAACCGTTCCGCATACTCCGCCGAAGGACGTGGCCTGTTCTTCGACACCAAGGGCGATCCTCTGCCGGTAGGTACGCTGATCAAGAATGAGCGCCTGGCACAGACGTTCGAGGCGATTGCCGATGCCGGTCCGTCTTCTTTCTATCGCGGCGATCTGGCGCAGGAAATCGTCGGAACAGTCGCGGCAGATACACCGCGCGAAGGGGCGATGACGCTGGGCGACCTTGCAGGGTATACGGCCAAGGAGCGCGACGCGATTTGCGGCACCTATCGCGACTATCGGATCTGCACCATGGGACCACCCACCTCTGGTGGAGTTGCCGTGCTGCAGATACTCGGCCAGCTCGAACGCTTCGACCTTGCAGCAATGGGACCACGCGACCCCATTGTATGGCATCTTTTCGTCGAATCGCAGCGCCTCGCGTATGCCGACCGCGAGATCTACCTCGCCGATAGCGATTTTGTAACGGTCCCCCTGGCCGGGCTGATCGACCCCTCCTATCTTGCCAGTCGCAGCGCCCTGATCGCGGAGCGCAGCACTTTGGAGAATGTGGAAGCAGGCACCCCGGCGGGCGAGTTTCTGGTCAGGGGCGATGGCGACGAACCCGAGGAAAAGGGAACGACTCATTTCGCCATCGTCGACAGTGACACCACGATGGTCAGCTATACGTCGACAATCGAAGGGCCGTTCGGATCAGGCCTGATGGCCGGCGGGTTCTTTCTCAATAACGAGCTGACAGATTTCAGCCGCTCTCCGGTGGTCGATGGCAAGATCGTTGCCAACCGCGTCGAAGGCGGCAAGCGTCCCCGCAGTTCGATGTCCCCAACGATCGTGTATGACCCTAAGGGGCGCCCATTTCTTGCCGTGGGGGCGGCCGGTGGCAGCACGATCCCCGTGCAGACCGCGCGAAGCATAATCGGCGCGATCGATTTCGGACTGTCGGCCGACGAAATGCTCGGTATGCCCTTCATCATGGCCTTCGGGGATCGGGTAATGGTCGAACAGGGCACCTGGCTGGAAGAACAGTCGACGGTGTTCCGGTCGCTCGGCCACAAGGAGGTTTTCCCCCGAGAGGCACCGGTCAAGGCGGGCGCGGTATTGCGGACGCCTACAGGCTGGCAAAGTGCCCGCGATCCGCGTCTTCAGGGTCAGATCGAAACCCCGTGAGCCTTCGCGCGGCATGCTTGCGGTAGCGGGTGGGGGAGCCTAAGCCCTCGTGACCCGTTAGGGGGCACAAGAAAATAAACCTGAGGAGCCTGCCGTGCTGTCGGATATCGATTCCGCCAACAACCTCGTTGAACTCTTTCTCAAGCGAGCCGACGAGAAGGGCGACGCGCCTTTTCTCGGCGCCAAGAGAAACGGCCAATGGCAGACGATTAGCTGGAATGAAGCCGCAGACCAGGTTTGCCTTGTCGCCGAGAACCTGAGGAAGCTCGGCTTGAGGGATGGTGACCGCGTGTGCCTCGTGTCGGAAAATCGTCCGGAATGGTGCATATCCGACCTCGCGGTAATGGCTGCCGGCTGCATCACCGTACCGACATACATCACGAATACGGAGCGTGATCACGTCCATATCCTGGACAATTCCGGCGCCAAGGCAGTCATCGTATCAACCGAAAAGTTGCTGAGACCACTTCACGGCGCATTGCAGGCGTCAGGTGTCGCCGATCATGTCATCGGCATCGACGACCTGCATCGCCAGCAATCCGGCAGCTTCACCTTCCACAACTGGGACTCAATGCTCGAAGGCGATGCGGCTGGGGCCCGCAAATCGGTCGAGGCGCGCATCGCAAACATAAAGCGCGAAGACACCGCCTGCATCATCTACACCAGCGGTACAGGTGGTGCGCCGCGTGGTGTGCTCCAGCATCACGGCGCGATCCTGTGCAACTCCGCCGGAGCCGCCGAAATACTGATAAACGATTTCGGCCTCGGCGATGAAGAACGCTTTCTATCGTTCCTGCCGCTCAGCCACGCCTACGAACATACCGGCGGGCAATTCCTGCCCATCGGCGTCGGAGCGCAGATCTATTACTCCGAAGGCCTTGAGAAGCTTGCCAGCAATATCGAGGAAACCCGCCCCACGATCATGGTAGTGGTGCCGCGTCTGTTCGAGGTTCTGCGCACACGTATCATGAAGCAGGTCCAGAAGCAGGGCGGTCTCGCGGAAAGGCTGATGAACACTGCGCTCGAGGTTGGTGAGCGCCGCGCCATGGGTTCTCACAAGTTCGGCGACGGAATGAAAGATTTCGCGGTTTCCCGTTTGCTGAAACCGAAAATCAAGCAGAAGTTCGGCGGCCGCATTAAGGCAATGGTTTCGGGCGGCGCCCCGCTGAACCCGGAAGTCGGAATCTTTTTCGAATCGATGGGTCTGACCATGCTGCAGGGATACGGCCAGACCGAGGCCGGCCCCGTCATCAGCTGCAACCGCCCCGCGGCCGGAATCGCAATGCATTCGGTCGGCCCGGCCATGCGCGACGTCGAGCTCAAGATCGCCGAGGATGGGGAGATCCTCGTGAAGGGCGAACTGGTCATGCATGGTTACTGGCAGAACGAAACGGAGACCGAGCGTACGATCAAGGACGGTTGGTTGCACACCGGCGACATCGGCCATATCGACGAGCAGAACCGCATCGTCATCACCGATCGCAAGAAGGACATGATCGTCAACGACAAGGGCGACAACATCGCGCCGCAAAAGGTCGAGGGTATGCTTACGCTACAGCCCGAGATCGGCCAAGCGATGGTCGCAGGCGACAAGAAACCCTACATCGTCGGCCTTATCGTGCCCGATGCTGAATGGACGCTCGAGTGGTGCCGCGCACAGGGCAAGCAGTTCGACTGCAAGAAGGTGCAGGAGCTCCCCGAATTTCGCAACGCCGTACGCGCTGCGGTCGATCGGGTGAACAAGGATCTCTCGGTGGTCGAAAAGGTCCGCCAGTTCGCCTTCGCCGACGAACCCTTCACCATCGAGAACGAGGAGATGACCCCCTCGATGAAAATCCGTCGCCATAAAATCAAGGAGCGTTACGGAGATCGCCTGAGCGGTCTCTATCGGAGCTAGGGTTCCTAAAGCAGCTCCTCGCCAAGAGGATGCGCGATATGGTTGTCCCGGCTTCAGGCCGCCGCTTCTTCGATGAATTCGGGATAGAAGCTTGGCTCGCGGTCGCTCCAGCCGGGTGCGGTAGCAGCGGCTTCGCTGAGCGATTGCAGCAGCATCTTGCGGCGTTCGGGGCGAATTTGTGGAAGCGCGGCTGCGGCGCAGAAGGCGCTTGGCAGCCAGGGGCGGACATCGGCGCAGATCAGGCGCTCGTAAAGGAAGCGGAAGGCGGAGAAGCTGTCGATCCGCTCCTGCGCAAGATCGAAGGCAGCAACACGTGTAAGCTTGCCGACGAAACCCTCGATCGCATCGAAGCCCGACTGCTCGGGGATCGACTGGCGCAGCGCCTTTAACTCCTGATAGGCGACGTACTGGCTTCGGATAGCGGCATTCTCGCCCGCATTGCGCCCCCAGATGCGAAAGGCATCGCAGCGCCCCAGCCCGATATCGAGACTGCGACGGATATAACGCTGCTCGGCGGCGGTGAAGCCGGCAAACTCGCGCATTTCAGCGATGGTCAGCGATGCAGTTCCCATAACGGCCATGACGGCACTCCCCTGTTACAGGCCAGAGTGTCACCGAATATGGTTAATTTTTTGTAGCCGTGCTTAGATGAGGCCAGCCAGAGGACTGCTCGGGTCGGCATATTTGCGTGTCGCCATCCGTCCGGCGAGATAAGCGTCCCGCCCGGCTTCGACCGCAAACTTCATGGCCCGGGCCATGCGGATCGGGTCCTTTGCTTCGGCGATGGCAGTGTTCATCAATACCCCGTCGCAGCCCAGTTCCATTGCGACGGCTGCATCGCTTGCCGTACCGACGCCGGCGTCGACCAGGACGGGCACGTTTGCTCCCTCCTTGATGAGACGAATCGTAACGCGGTTCTGGATACCAAGGCCCGAGCCTATGGGAGCTCCAAGGGGCATGACCGCGACCGCACCCGCGTCCTCCAGCTGCTTGGCCGCAATCGGATCGTCGACGCAATAGACCATCGGCAAGAAGCCTTCCTTGGCCAGCGTTTCGGTTGCGGTCAGTGTTTCGCGCATGTCCGGGTAAAGCGTCTTCGCTTCCCCAAGAACTTCCAATTTCACCAGGTCCCAACCGCCCGCTTCGCGTGCAAGCCGCAGGGTGCGGATCGCGTCTTCGGCAGTAAAGCAGCCTGCGGTATTGGGCAGGTAAGTGACCTTCTTCGGATCGATATAGTCGGTCAGCATCGGCGCTTTGGGATCGCTTACGTTCACACGGCGCACCGCCACGGTAACGATCTCCGCACCCGATGCCTCGAGCGCGGCAGCGTTCTGTTCGAAGTCCCTGTACTTGCCCGTGCCGACGATCAATCGCGATGTGAAGGTGCGACCTGCGACGCTCCAGCTATCGTCTTTTCGGTTGTCGCCCTGCCCGCCGCCTACGAAATGGACGATCTCCAATGTATCACCATCTGCAACCGGGAAATTTTCCAATTCGCTGCGCGGTGCGATCACACCGTTGCGCTCGACCGCGACCTTTGCAGGATCGAGATCGAGTTCGCGCACGAGCTGAGCAATTGAAGTAGCGGCGGTGCGGAGGGGTTCGCCATTGACGGTGAGGGCAATCATGCCCGCTCACTTAGTCGGCGTGGCCGTCCTTGCAAGCGCAGGCATGTGAATGGCGCAGATTGAGGACGTGGCCCAGTGAAACAAGCGCGACGCCGATTATTGTCAGCACCGCTTCTTCGAAGCCATGCGGCACTGCCAGCGCACCGCCCATGAAAGTTAGGCCTGTCATGGCAACCACGAACGGGGCAGCAACCCGGTGGCGCAATGCACCCCACCCGATCGCAACACCAGCAATAAGCGTGGCGATTAAGAGGCCGAACCGATGGATATCGGGCGAAAGGAACAGCTCCCCGCCTAGGCCAAGTCCCGAAACCAGCACTATCGACAACAGGCAATGCAAAGCGCACGCAGCCGATAGGAAAATACCGGCACGGTCCAGCCTCCGACGAATCGGCGAGAAAGCGCGCTCTAACATGAGCGGGCAGATATGTTATGGTGTATCGTGTTTCAAGCGAAACATTGCCGAATCTTGTCATCGACCGATTGCGGCAACCGGATCGGCGCTTGCCCGTTTTGCACTTGCGATTCGGCAGCGCGCTAATCACAGACGCTCCCATGTCCGATAGCATCAAGAAGCTGCGCCCGGTCGCACTTTCCAACTGGCTACTGCTTGTTGCGGTCATGGTCGTTGTCATGGTCGCGGTAGGCGGGATTACCCGCCTGACAGAAAGTGGTCTGTCGATCACCCAGTGGAAGCCGATAACCGGAGCGATCCCTCCGCTTTCGCAAGAAGCTTGGCAGGCCGAGTTCGAGCTCTACAAGGCGACAGGAGAATACAAGAACGTCACGGGTCCGGCGGGAATGGATCTTGCCGCCTTCAAGTTCATCTTCTTCTGGGAATGGTTTCACCGTTTGCTTGGCCGGTTGATCGGTATCGCCTTTGCCTTGCCATTGGTCTGGTTCTGGATCCGCAAGGCCATACCTGCAGGTTACAAGTCGCGCCTTGTGGCCTTGCTAGCACTGGGCGGACTTCAGGGGGTATTCGGATGGTTCATGGTTCGCAGCGGCCTTGCCGGGACGATGACCGACGTCAGCCATTTCTGGCTCTCGATCCACTTGCTGACCGCTCTTTTCACTCTTGGCGGGCTGATATGGACGGCGCTTGACCTGCGTCGATACGCCGGGGGACAGGTAGAAACCGCACGCTGGACCGGCACCGCAAGCTGGGTGGGGGCCATACTGTTCGTCCAGCTGCTACTCGGCGCATGGGTTGCCGGGCTGAATGCGGGGCTTGCCTCGGACAGCTGGCCGCTGATGCAGGGCCGACTGGTCCCCGAGTTCGACAGGTCGCAAGGTATCTTGTGGGCTGCGGCGCACGACCCGTTTTTGATTCACTTTCTCCACCGGTGGTGGGCCTGGGTCGCCTTGGCCGCACTTATCGTGATGGCCCGACACTTGAAACCGATAGCGCGCAAGTCGTCTGTCGCCATTCATGCAACTCTGGGCACGCAAATTATCCTGGGCATTGCGACGGTCGTGACCGGAGTGGCGTTGTGGATCGCAGTCGCCCATCAATTGGTCGGCGCACTGCTTGTTGCCAGTTTCGCGTGGGGCGCACACATCCTCGGGCGGGGTGAAACTCGCGCGGTTGGCTGATCGACGCGTTACGGACCGCAAGAAACTACTTGTGGTTTTATTTTACCCCACGCAGAACCCGCAGAAACGCTTGACGCAGAGCCATTCCAACGCCATTTGGCGCCGGCTTCGCGGGTCCATAGACATGGATTCGCCGATTGGCGCCGCCGTCCTTCAAAGGCGGGGCACGAACACTAGGAACGGAAACCAGCCATGAAGGCTCTTACGAAGACCACCCGGTCGATCAAACCGGCCGAGGTCGAAAAGAAATGGCACATCATCGACGCCGAAGGTCTCGTCGTCGGTCGTCTCGCTGCCATCATTGCCAACCACCTGCGCGGCAA
>CATMNW010000044.1 GCA_950071875.1 uncultured Erythrobacteraceae bacterium
CGGCATCCTCCCCTGCAAGGTTTTCGGCCGCTTCCGGAGCCACTTCGGACAGCACGCCCTTCAGCCGCTCCGCTTCGTCCGAGCTTTTCTTTTCGGCCAGACGCTGGCGCACGCGTTCGATCGTGTCGGCGAGCCTGTCTTCGTCGACGGGCTTCATCAGGTAATTGACCGCATTCGCCTCGAAGGCGCGGATCGCGTGTTCCTGAAAGGCCGTTACGAAAACGAACAGAGGCGGATCGATTTCCATGACGCCCTGGACGACGCTGAATCCGTCGAAGCCCGGCATCTGTATATCGAGAAAAACGAGATCCGGCTTCTGCGTCTTGATGGCACGTATCGCCTCCCGCCCGTTCTGGCAGGTTTCGATGATCTCGACATCTTCGAACGGTTCGAGCCGTAGCTGGAGGCCCTGGATGGCGAGCTTCTCGTCGTCGACGAGGATGGTTCGGATTGTCATGTCGTCTGGGGTGCTTTCGGGGATGGGTTCGAGGGTATAACGGCTGGGGGAGCCGTGGGTTTCTGCGGGCTGTTCGATTGGGCGATAGCAGGGGTCTGCGCTTGCGGGGCACCGGCCTCCTCCGATTCGAACGGCAGTTCGATTAGAACCGTAAATCCGCCTGCTTCGGGAGAGCGGATTTCGAAACGGTGTTCCTCACCATAGGCCTGTGCCAGGCGGTCGCGGATGTTCGTCAGCCCGACGCCGGTCGAATCGCGCCGCGCCCGGCTTGGACGCACCGCAGGCAGCCCGTCTTCGATATCGTTCATGGTCATGCCCGGGCCAGTGTCGGAGACCGTGACACGCAGGCGCGGTCCAACGACCTGCGCAACGATCGCGATTTCGGCTCCGTCCTCCTGCGGGCTGACGCCGTATTTGATCGCGTTTTCGACCAGCGGTTGCAAAAGCATGGCTGGCAGACATGCCTTGGCCGCTTCGGGTTCGACGCGGAAATCGGCCTGCAAGCGTTCTTCGAAACGCATCTTTTCGATGCCGAGATACAGTTGCAGGGTTTCGACCTCCTGCGCCACGGTGACCTTGCCGCCAGGTTGCGTGACAAGTGTGTGGCGCAAGAAGCTGGACAGCCGTGTCAGCATGGCATTGGCGGTCTCGGTCTGCTTCAAGAGCACCAGCGTGCTGATCGAATTGAGCGTGTTGAACAGGAAATGCGGGTTGAGCTGGTACCGCAGCATCGCCAGCTGCGCGCTTGTGGCCTGCGCCTCTAGCCGCTCGAGCCGATCGGTCTGTTCTTCGACCTGGAGGAAAAAGTTGATCGCGTAGTAGAGCGCCGACCATGCACCCAACAGGGTAAGGTCGAAGAAGAAGATGCCGACAAAGAGGCTGGCAAAGCTGGTTCCCGACGAAGCAGCACCCGCGACATCGAGCACCCAGCTGTCGATGAAAGCATAGATGGCCGTTGCACAACCAAGCACGACGGCGGTCAGCCCCCAGGTCACGATTGGCTTCTGCTTGATCAGCTGGGAATAGCTTACCGCCAGAAGCAGGCTGATGGAAAATCCGGTTATCGTGGCGATCAGGATGATGACGAGACGATCGGGCGGCTGGCCATTGGCGAGGGCGGACATGATCCGCAGCATCGTGGCCCCTCCCCAGCCGGCCAGCTGGAGGTTCCAGAACGCCTGATTCTTGTTCTCGAAGAACGGCGTGGGGCGAAAAGGCAGTGCAGCCATCGCCATGCCCCTAGCGCAATTGCGGCAAGCTGCGCCAGTCGCTACAGTCGCTGCGACAGCCGAAGCGAGGGAGAAGCGCGATGGGCGTACAGGAAAATATCGAACATTCGGTCGCCGAACGCGCAAAGTTCCGCGAAATGAAAGAAGGCACAGCAGGCGATTGGGCGATCATCGGCGGCGAGTATCGCGCCTTTGCGAAAGGCCTGCCCGACCGGGTTCTGGACCATTTGAAACTGCTCGACGGCGATTTTGGCGGTTTTCCCGTTTGTCGGCTGGAGCATTCGTTGCAGACCGCTACGCGCGCGCATCGCGATGGGCGAGACGAACAATACGTCGTGATGGCGCTATTGCATGACATCGGCGATACGCTGGGTAGCTACAACCATCCCGAGGTTGCCGCCTCCATCATCAAGCCATTCGTTACCGAAGAAATCCACTGGATCTGCCAGAACCACGGCGCATTCCAGGGTTATTACTATTTCCACTTCCTCGGCATGGACCAGAACGCGCGTGAGGCGTTCCGGGACAATCCGCATTTCGAAGCATGTCGGGAGTTCTGCGAGAAATACGATCAGGCCGCTTTCGACCCCGATTACCAGAGCGAGCCGCTGAAATTTTTCGAGCCGATGGTCCGCCGCGTCATGGAACGGCCCCTCGCTTCACTGTACGCCAAGGCCATGGAAGAGGAATAGTCTAGCCGTTCTCTTCGAGCGCCTCGGCAAGGCGTTCGGCGGGGACCAGGCCTTCGATGGTCTGATCCCCCGCAATCCAGCTGGGGGTACCGGAAAACTGAAGCCGCTGCGCATATGCCATGTTACGCGCGAGTTCCGCAGTTGCCTCGTCCGACGCTGCAAAAGCTTGGGCGGTTTCAAGATCGAGCCCTGCGATACTGGCTGCACGCGCAATCGTCGCTTCGCTAGGCGGACCTTGTTCGAACATCGCGTGATAAAAGGCCGCGAACCTGCCTTGCCGTGCAGCTGCTAGCGCCATTCGCGCGGCCTGTTCGCTACCGTCGAAAATCGGCCACTCGCGAACGACAACCTTCAGTTCGGGATCTTTAGCTATCAGTTCGTCCAGCCCGGCGATCGACTGGCGACAGTATGTGCAGCCATAATCGGTAAATTTGACCAGAACCTTCGACCCTTCGGGATTCCCGAGGACGGCGCCCGGGAAAGGAGTGCGGACCTCATCCGAAACTCCGGCAAGGCGATCCTGCGTTTCGCTGCGCTGATAGGCGTCAGCCAATTCAGGCAGGATCTGCGGATTTGCGAGCAGATATTCCCGCGTCTTGGCATGGCCAAGGCCGCTTGCAGACCACAACCCCGCCCCGGCGAAGCCCCCGACCAGGGCAATCAGCGCGGTAATCAGATGATTCTTCATGTAAGCCCCCAACACCCGTCAGCCGGGCGCGCAATTGCGCTTTCGTTCCATTTCGCACTGACGCTCTAGCAGGGCACGTGCCTGCATTCCGATGTCCTGTGCGCGTATCCAATCCGGTGAACCGCGGTCGAGGCCACCTTCGGCCGAGTGCGCACTGCGCATGGCGAGCGCATACTGACCGCTCATGACCTGCTGTTCGGCAGTCGCGAGGCGCGCGCGAGGCTCGTCGCCGCGCGCTGCATAAACGACCCCCAGCTGGTACCAGGCAAAAGGATTGCGCCGGTCGCGCCCCACCGCTGCGCGCAGGACACGTTCTGCCTCGTCGAAATTGGCGCGCTCTTCGGTCGCGATCAAGGCATGGCCGAAGAGGCTGGCGATAAGCGGTTCGGAATTGGTTAGAGCCGTTGCGCGGCGAAGCGGGTCGAGCGCTTCGGTCGGTCGGCCGGACTCGAGCAGGACCTGCCCTTTTAGCTCGAGGAAATAGGGATCGTCAGGATCTTTCGCGAGCAGCTGATCGGTCGCATCCAGGGCCAGATCGACCCGAGCATTCTGGTGATAGGCGTAGGCCCGCGCGTACAGGGCAGGTATGGTCCGGTCGGTTTCCGGATAATCGCGCAGCGTCGCCGCAGGCTTGGCCATATAGCCTGAAAGCTTTGCCTTGATCCGTTCGAAATTCGCCTGATTCCGCGCGTTCGGGGGTTTCTTCCAGGCAGGATCCCGCTCGTACACCTCGCGCAGTGCGCTAATCCGGTCGCCGGACAAGGGGTGCGTACGCCAGAAGCCTGCTTCGTCGCTCTGGCTATAACCGTAACGGTATTCCTGGTTCAGCAGCTTGCCGAAAAAGTTAAGCGACCCCTCACCCGAAATTCCTGCCTTCGAAAGATATTCGGCGCCGGCAAAGTCTGCCGAGGATTCCTGCGTGCGGCTGAAAGCCAGGAATTTGCTCATCGCGGCCTGTTGGCCTGCCATCATCACGCCCATTGCGGCTTCGCCGGCACCGGCCAATGCAGCGCCAATCCCGGCAATAATGGAAAGCAGCGAAATCTTGGTCGCCGAAGCAACCCCGTCGCCGTAGCGGAGAATATGCCCACCGGTTATGTGCCCGAGTTCGTGCGCGATCACGCCCTGCACTTCTTCAGCACTATCGGCCGCGTCGATCAGGCCCGAATGAATGTAGACAGCCTGCCCCCCCGCAACGAAAGCATTGATCGAAGGATCGGCTATCAGCACGATATCGACATTGCCCGGCTCAAGTCCTGCCGCCTCGATGAGGGGGGCGGAAATTTCGTCCAGAAAGGCTTCGGTTTCCGCATCGCGCAGAACCGACTGCGCAGCGACGGGCTGAACTGCGAGCATGGCTGCGGACAGGATAGCGAGCAGGCGGGCAATCATGCGCATTGGATGCAGTCTTAAGGAATTTCAGCCTGAACCGGAACTGAAACATCGGTTACCCGGCGCGCGAAACCGATGATCGCATCGTCAACATCGCGGGAATTGCGCCACGGGCTGGCGAGCGAGATCAACGGGGCGTTATGATCGAACCCGGCGTAATAGCGCGTTTCGACCTCGGAGCCTGCCTCTTCAAGCCGGTCCGCCAGCGCGCGCGTGTTGCGTGGTTTGACCAGTGTGTCCTGTTCTCCATGTACCAACAGCATTGGCGGCGCGCCGCTGCGGGCGTGATTGACGGGCTGACTTTGCGCCCCGGCATCGACAGATCCGAAAGCAGCCTTGCTCGATTCCTTGTCGAATGGATAAAAGTCGTAAGGTCCGGACAGGCCGATCACACCGCGCACTTCAGCGGGCGTTTGTGCCAACCACTTTTGCTCGAGTGTGGTTTGGACCACGTTGTAGGCGCCCGCCGAATGGCCTGCGAGAACCAACTTTTGCGGATCCCCGCCATATTGCGGAACGAGGCGGACCGCCTCGGCTATCGCGGCTGCCGTATCTTCCAGCATTGCTGGATAACGCCCGTCTTCAGCCAGTCTATATCCCGCAAGCACGACTATGAAGCCCTCCGGCGCGAAGGCTCGTGCGATGAAATTGTAGTCGTCCGGATCACCCCAACTCCAGCTTCCGCCATGCACAAAAAGCAGCACGGGCAGTGGCTGTGACCTGTCGGTGGGTGCGTAGATGCGCAGCTTTTGCGCCGGATGGTCGCCATACCGGGTTTTGGCCACGAGCGTGACGCCGCGCCCCCCTCCGGTAATGCGATCCACTGCATCGAGCACGGCCGGGCCATTGGCGCGGATTGCCAGCATCAACGCTCCGCCTGCCAATGCGAGAATGATAATGAGGCTGACGAGTAATTTCACGGTACGGGTCACGATTTGTCCTTGGGGTCAGTCTTTTCGACCGTATCCACGATAGCCTTCGCCTCCGCATCCGCGAGAAGGCCTACGGATGCGAGGAATTCATGGCCGGTATCGTAGCTGTCTCCGAGCCAGAGTGGGACGTTCGCCGCTTTGAGATTGGCCTTGGCGGCCAGTTCTTCCGGGCTCATCGCATCGCCAACCTTGCGGATGAAAATGGCACGCACCCTTCCCGGATTGTCGAGAGCGACATCGGCAAAAGCGGTCAGGTCTCCCTGGCTGTCGTCACCGATCAAGGCGAACTTCAGCTCAGGATAAGCGCCGAGAATGCCGTCGATCGCCGCACGCTTGTGCGCGCCATGGCTGGATGATCCGAATGTTTCCCGATTGAGACCCCAATCCCGCAGATGGACCGGACCAAGGGGCAAGCCGCGCGATCGCATGTAGGTCACGAGATAGCTGAACAGGTTCCACGGGCTGGACGAAACGTAGAAAAACGGCCGGTGTGTCGCCGGCTGGACGTTGCCGGCGTGCCCGCTGCTGGAAGATAGTACTTCGCCACCGCCCAGCGCGTTATAAAATACATCTGCTCCCGGGACGATGATCCGCTCCTCGGGCATCTGCATCAATACGCGGCGCCAGTTTCGCAGGACCGCGCGGAAATCGCCGGTTATCCCGGTTTCTATGATGGTATCATCGATATCGGAGATGACGGCGAGACCGGTATCCCGTCCGGGCGCGAGGATATGACCGTCGATGCAGTTTTCTGCGTCACCAACTTTCCAATGGAACACCACCGTTTCCCAAGCCGGGTGTTCGCCATAGTCCCATTGGGGGTCCAGGCGGATGTCGAAATGAACGAAGCCTTCGGCGTCGGTCAGGCCCTGGTGACGATGGCTGTCCTGCCCGGGTCTCGCAATTTCGAGTTCGACAGCGAATTCGGGCACTTCGTGACTGGCGAACTGGCTTAGCATGGTCTTCGCCGCGCGCCATTTGCCACGCTTCTCGAAGCTGCCGACCCGCGATCGCAGGGCGCGGGCGGTAATGTGCAAACGTTCCCGGTTTCGGTAGCCGAAATAGGGCTGGATACGAACGGGCGCTGTGGGCAGAAACGGCATCGCGCCCGCGCTAGCCTGTGCAGCGCGGGCGCGACAACCCTTTTGTAGGTACGGCGGTTTAGCCGAGCAATTTACGCGCGGCGCGTTCGACCAGCGGCACGTCTTCTGGCACTTCACCGATCACTTCAAGCTGGCCATCAGCAGTACGGCGGACCATGACGAGCGCGAATTCGGCGCCGTCTTCGTCCAGATCCGCAAGCGAGAGCGTTTCGAGCGCCCGCAACTTCTTGGCGAGGTTTGCGCGTACGGTCTTCTTCTCATCGACCGGTTTGCCCTGTTCTTCCTTGCGTGCGCGGCGTTCCGCATTGACCACGCCCTTGAGGCCGCCTTCCGCTTCGCGCAGGAAAGTTGCCAGCCTGCCGCGTTCCACGCCCACGCGGTGCGCATGCATCAGCACCGCAGCGTATTCGGTAAGACGGGTCTTGTCGTAATCGGCGCCGAAAACCAGTTTGACGACCGGCGTCATCGGCGCGCGATCCTGGAATGTCAGGCCGTTATCGACAAGCAATTCATCGAAATCCTCGGGCGCTTCCTGCGCCTCGAGGCTGAAATCGTAGGCGCGCGCTACTGCGGAATAGAGTGCCTTGCGGCTCCGGTCCTCGGTATTCTGTGCGGTCTGCGCCATTTCGCGGGCCGCTGCGAGGCAATCGTAAAGGCCTTCTACCGGTTCTTCGTCGATGACTGGCTCGTCCCCGGTTTCGAGATCTTCGCGCGCGGCGTCAGCCTGCTGCGGTACGCGATCGTCTGCCTCTTCGCTCTCGGTTTCTTCGGCGCCAATGGCGAATTCCGCATTCTCGCGCTCCGAATGCTCGCTGCCGAAATAATTGCGCTCGGCTGCAGGCTCCGGCTCAGGTGCCTCATACGCTTGCGGGACAGCCGGCGGCAGCGAAGCGCCTTCGCCTTCGTAGGCCTGCGGAACGGAAGGTTCGCTCTCGTTCAGTGTCAGATCGACGCTCTTCTTGGCGCGCCCGCCACGGCTGACGAGCGACATGAGGCTGCTCGACGCTTCATCGGAATCGAGCGGATCGACCACTCCATCGACGTCGCCCTCGTCTTCCTCCTCGTCATCCCATTCGGGCAGGCCGTAATCGGCAGCGGTCTTGATCGAGTTGTCGTAGGTATCTTCCTCCTCGTTGTATTCGCTGTCTTGCGAAGAGGCAAAGTTCCCCAGCGGGTTGCCAAGCGCGTCGACACGCGGCGAAATAGAAACGGGCGCTTCCGCCGCAGGCTCTAGCGCGGTGTCCGTGTCATCCCCGGCAGCGCCGAAGGTGGGGCTGGGAAGAGAACCGTGTGCGTGGCTGTCCATCATGTCCTCATTTCCGAGTTCGAGCACGCTTCCGTCAGGCGCCGATTTGCTGCTCGTGGTAAGGGTCTCGACGGTCTCGAGCGTGTCTTCATACTCGTCTTCGTCCCGGCGATCGTCACCCAGCGCCTGGTCTATCGCGAGGAGAAGCTCGTCGGCTGTCTGCTGGTCGGCCATTTCCTTCCAGTTGATCACGCCGTAGATGAAGTCGATCGTTTCGTTGTCGCTCGAATAAGGCAGCAGTATGCCGCGATAGAGCACGGTCGCGCCCCGCTCGTTCGAAAATTCCGCTTCGAAGCCGATCGGCGCCTGGTTGGCGATGATCTGCATGTAATGATCTGTGATCCGGCTCAGAACGGACCGGGAGGGAACGTCCGACAACGGAACGGCAGCCCCCTGGATTTCGGCTTCATCCGCAAGTTCGGTTCCAACGAAAGCGACCTTCGGGTCTTCTATGTCTTCCGATAGGTCGAGCAGAACGGAATAGGGCCCAAAATCGTCGAGGAGTTCGGGCTGAAGGTCTGTAACATGGGGGAAATTCAGGTCACCCAGCAGGCTTGCCCAATGGTTATAGGCGCGCACCTGCATCCGGCGTTCATCCTGCCCGACCGGCGACGGCGGCGGATCGAGGTCGGCGTCGGCCTCGTCGACGAAATCGTCTTCCAGGTCCTCTTCCGCATCGCGCGAGCCGAAAAAGCCGCCTAGCCTGTCAATCACGTCACTGCCCCCGAAGAGTATTGCTCATTCGAAAACGGTATGCGGTCTGCGTGGTAAACATATGGTTAAAGAAATTAACCATTCCCGGCGGCTGCGGGCAGATACCAAGAAGTGGGTCAGAGCATGTAGCGGACCTTGATCGCCATGCTCTTGTCGGCGGTACCCACATCGAAGGCTGCGTCACCGAATTCGGGCGGGCCCATCCGCACCTTCGCATCGCGCGAAAAGCCAAATCCTTCCTTGGGCATCATGCCAAGCATTCGATCGGCCTTCCCGTTGGCATTTTCATCATGAAGGATGGCGATTGCATACCTGCCGGCGGGCACGTCCGTGAATGTTAGCTTCACCGAACCCTCGATCGCTCTCGCTTTTGCCCCGCGTACGCCTGGAACTCCGCGGCACTTCGGAAAATTCGCTTCCTCACTGGTGAGGCAGGCTAGCACCATTCCCTTGGCGTTGCGCAAATCGGTCGCGGTCACGGTGATCGTAGCTGTGTGCCTGCTAACGCCTGCAGGCGTGGCAGCAACCAGCGCGGTACCGAGCGGCAGCAGGGCCAGTGCAAGAGCGGAACTGCGCGTCATGCGTTGGGGCTGAGCCCGCGATCCGTCTTGCAAACGCGATCCCAGAACCGGAAATAAAGACCGTAATTGCATCTGTACTCTTCGTGGTGACGCTGGTGGTGGCTGGCGGTTATCAGCCATGCACCTAACCGGGAATGAACCAGCGCGCGCGGAAACATCTCCCATCCCATATGGTTGGTGACACCCATGATCGTCATGACCAGCAACACTGCGCCCAGCATAGCGACATGGATCGGGATGAGCAGGACGAGCGCGGGAATGACAACTGCGCCGGTGAGCGCTTCCCATGGGTGAAAGCTCATCGCTGCCCAGGCGGTGGGCGGCCGGCTGGCATGGTGGACGGCGTGCATCGAACGGAACCATTTGGGCCGATGCATCAGCCGGTGCGTCCAGTAGAACCATGTATCGTGGGCAAAGAGATATAACAGCGGGGCGATCGGCAGATACCACAGTGGCATCGCGGTCCAGTCGGTATAGATCTGCGTCCACCCGCGCTCCTGCCAACCCCAGGCGATCACTCCGGCAGGAATGCCGTATATGGCGGCCGAGGCAAGCGACCAGCCGACTTCCCTGCGAATTTGCGGACCAAGCTCCGCATGATAGCCCGGGCGCACCTTGTTGGTGACGGCCGCAAAAATCCCGCTCGCCGCAAGATAGCGCGCCGCCACGATGGCTGTCATGGCGACAACGGACAGGATGATCGAAAGCCAAAGCATGCCGATTATCCTACCCGCGTCAGCGCGCGTCGAAAACCGGCAATCCTACTCGACCGTGCCCCAGGGCGCGCAGTGTGGATCTGTCGCCACGGTCGCCCGGCGCAGCCCGGCGCGGGCAAGCCGTTCGACTTCGACCTTCCGCCTTGCTGCGGCGAGCGGGTGAAGCGGGGCGGGGCGCACGATTTCCCCGTCATAGCCATCGGCCACGATTATTCCGCAGCAATCCGGGCGGTAGCCGTCACCCTCGAGCGGGCTGCGGTCGAGGCCGGGCGGAACACCCCAATAAAACCGGTCGCAATAATCGAGATAGTCGGGCCATTTGCCGTCACCCAGCAAATCTCCCCGTTGAACCTTGATTTCCACGATGATCACGCGGCCCTTCGGGTCGACGCCCATCAGGTCGGCACGCCTGCCGTTGCGCAGCGGCATTTCGGACAGAAGCCAGATGTCGTTGCGCGCGAACAGTCGGGTTATTCCCCTCGCGACAACGGCGGCCGTCTGCGTATCGATGGTTGCTCCAGTCATGCGCAGTGATTGGAACAAACAATGAACTCTTGTCAATATCGTGGTTAGGCCATTGTCCCGCCGTGCGCTGGCTTTGCCCACCTTGCCAAGGCATTGATGGTTAACGCGATTGCCATGGTTACCATGGGGTTTACGGTACCCCCGGAATTTCGGAACGGAGTCTGTCCGCGCGTATTGGTTGGCAAACAGGTCGTCGTTGTTTCGACAACGCAAGCCACCCAGGCATGACCAGGGACCGCTCCAGGTCCCGGCACTAGGTGTTTTCCCTCAGGGGCGATCAAGCCGTGTGCAGCAAATTCCGATTACGGGTTCGAATGGATCCGGCAGAAAGGTTCGATTATGAATGCGTCGAGGCACGCCCTCCGCAAATGTTTTACTTTGGCAAGCGCAGCGATTTTGGTCGCCGCGCCAGCCGCAACGGCAGGTCAGTCCACTGCAACCCTGCAAGTCCGTGCTGTCGTGACGGAAAGCTGCAGCGTCAGTGCCGACACGCTCGACTTTACGCTGGATACATCGCCCGGGGCCCGCGCGCAAAGCCAGGCGTCGGTGGATCTTTCATGCAACGGGCCTGCTGCATATGAAGTTGCGCTCGACGCTGGGCAAAACGGCGCGCGGCGGATGATCGATCCGGCCAGCGGCAAGGCACTGCCTTATGAAATATATGCCGATGCTGCGCGGACTACGCGTTGGGGCGATACGCTGGGCAGCAACACCGTCGCCGGAACCGCCGGTGCAGACGGCAAGGCGAGCCTGACCGCATATGGTGCGACGCTTGCCAGCGCGGACCGGCTTTCGGCCGGCATCTATTCCGATGCCGTGGTCGTTACCGTCAACTTCTAGGGTCTTCAGCCAGCGTCGACCAACTCGACGATCGCTCCGCGTGCGGTATGGAATTCCCGCCATAGCGTAAGCGCTGCAGCGGTCGTGTCCTGACCTTGTGCGGTCAGTGACAAAAGCGCGCGCAGGCCCGGCTGCATGACTGCAGCCAGATCATCGATCCCGCGCGCGGCCATCTCGTATTGCCAGCTACCTTTCCGAGCAGCGGCCATGGGCAGGTTTGCAAGATGTTCCGCAAAGGGTTCGCGTCCGAGCTGGGCTAGATTTGCAACCGCAGCAGCAGCCTCGTGCACAGCTTCCCATTGGGCAACCAGAACCTCGACATCGGGTGTGCCTCGCACCACTGCATCGGCGGGGGGCAGCATGGTGGCGTGGGCCAGGTCGAATTCGTGGCACATCGCGTTCATATCTGCCGTGATTAGGAACGCTCTCTTGCCAA
>CATMNW010000045.1 GCA_950071875.1 uncultured Erythrobacteraceae bacterium
TGGCCAGACCGTGGGCACGCGGGCCCCAACGGTGACCTGCTCCTCGACGATCAGCCGGGCCAGAGTCGCTCCGTCGGCATGCCGACCGGGCAGGACAAGCTTGCCTCCGACCGCCGGAACCGAAAATGGCAGGCCCCAGGCGTTGGCGTGGAACATCGGAACCATGGTGAGAATGGCATCCTCGCCAGTCAGCCCTGCGACATCTGCCTGCAGCTGGCGCAGGGTGTGCAGATAGTTGCCACGATGCGTGTAGGTGACGCCCTTCGGCGCCCCTGTCGTGCCCGAGGTGAAGCACAGTCCACAGGGCGCATCCTCGTCGAAGCGACCCCATTCCACCTCGCGCGTCGCCTGCCGCGTCGCATCGGCCAAAGTCCCTGCCTTGAACGTGTCACCGGCAATCTGCCCGGCAGACAGACCGTTATCGATCAGGAGCACCTCTTTAATCGCCGTACCCAGAGCTAGAACGTCGCTCGCCAGCGGCTGGAGGTCGGCGCTCAGGATCAATAAGCGCGCACCGCTCTCGCCCAGCATCGCGGCGAGCTGTGTGGGTAGCAACCTCGGATTGAGCGTGTGGCAGATCGCGCCCATGCCCATGATGCCGTACCAGCTTTCGAGGTGCTCCTGCGTATTCCATGCGAGCGTCGCGACGACATCGCCCTGGCCTGCGCCGCGCTCCGCCAGCGCCGCCGAAACGCGCTGCGCCTGTGCCCGCAGCGCAAGGTAGTCGGTCCGGGTCGAGTCACCGGCTCCCGTGGCAGTAACCACTTGCGAACGGGAATGCCATTTCGCCGCGTGATCGAGAAACTTGTCAACCGTCAGAGAATAAGGCTGCATCGCACCCGGTATCATTGGCATCCCTCGACCTTCGGGGGGACGGGCGGGCTCGCAACTCCGGTGTTCCAGTGCCACGGCTGGTCGCCCGCCGCACGCCTTCGGCACACCACCGCCTCGTTCAGCGCATAACGCGTGCCGAGCAACTGCTTGCCGGTCTGCGGCACCGCGTCGAATACCATGAAGTTGGCATCCGGCCCGTAGGCGGGCCAATCCACCTGACCGTGCGCCGTCGGTAAGCCGTCACGCGCGAAGCTCGTCCAGTATTGCATCATCGCACCCGAAAGCTCGCGCTCGTCAGCCTTGCGGGGAATGCTCGGCCAGTTCGGCGCAGTGTCGTGGATAGTCCCGAAAACGTATGGAATTTCTGACGCGTGGAAGGCGTGCAGCCCGGCCTTGTCCGCCGCAGGATAGCCGTGGTCGAACAGGTAGAGATACGCGTCTTCGCCAAGGATGGTCTGCTTTCGCGCAAGCCGCTCCGCAGTCCAGCCGTAGAGCGCGTCGCGGGTGGCAGCGAGCATGCTCTCGTCGATATTGTCGGACGGATAGAGCGCAAGGAAGACCTCCGCGAGATCGCCGTACTGCTCGCGGATCTTTTCCTCGTAGGCCGACCTGGTCGCAGGAGCAGGCGGCAGAAGACGACGCAGTGAGCGGATTTCGCCGCTGTTGAACCCTGCAAGCAGGGGAACGGGCGCCTGCTCCCCGCGATCGAAAGTCTCGGCGATCTGATGCGGGATCAGCTTCCCGTCGACCGTGCTCCAGGTGAGAAAACCTGCGCGGGCCGCGCGGTTGACCAGCGCGCCCGGCTCCATGTCGCGTAGCGCGGCGAGATCGGGCGCATCGAGCTGGCCCTGCAGCCAGGTCCCCATCGATTCTGCTGAAGGATGCCCGTTCTGCGCTGTCTTCAGCGCAGGCGAGGATATCATGTAGGCGCTTTCCATGATCGCCTTGTCGAACAGGCCACGCGCCGCGGGCGAAGTCATCAGCCACATGACGCTCAGCGCACCTGCCGATTCCCCGGCGATTGTCACGTTGTCGGGGTTGCCGCCGAAGGCTTTGATATTCTGCTCGATCCAGCGGAGCGCCGCGATCTGGTCCATGAGCCCGTAATTGCCCGAGATCTGCTCGGGCGACTCCGTACTGAGCTCGGGGTGGGCAAGGAAACCCAGCACACCGAGGCGGTAGTTGATCGACACGACGACCACGCCCTGTTTCGCAAGCCGCGCACCGTCATACATTTCGAAACTGCTCGCGCCCGAAACCAGCGCGCCGCCGTGGATCCACACGAACACCGGGGCATTCTCGGCATCTTGCGGAGTCCAAACGTTGAGCGAGAGGCAATCCTCACTCATCGCACCGACGTCTTCGTAATAGATGCCGTTGGCCGCACCCGGGACGGTCGGCTGATAGCACGCCGGGCCGAACGCCGTTGCATCGCGCACACCGTCCCACCGCTCCGCAGGACGCGGCGGCTGCCAGCGTGCCTCACCCACCGGCGGGGCGGCGTAGGGAATACCCTTGTAAACAGCGACTGCACCTTCGCTGGTTCCTCTGACCGAACCTGCTGGCGCATCGACTACCGCACCGCCCGCATCTTGGGCATCGCCGGGCGCCGCCGCCGACGCGACCATGGCGCAACTGGAGACAAAGGCGATGGATATCAGGGCGAAGAAATGAAGTAGCCTGTAAGTCTGCACGATAATCACCTGGGTAGTGGAGCGCGGGTCGCCCCCTTCGATCCAAGGTGAGCAATGCACGCCAGTTTGGGCCCCGCGCGCCCATGTGGGCGCGCGGGGGAAGACGGCTCTAGAACGTGTAGCTGGTCCGTAGCCCGAAGGTGCGCGGACGCAGGCGACCGTAGCGCCCATCCAGGAAAGCTTCCGGGTGGACGTAGGTGATCGCATCGTTGTTCGTTACGTTTTCGATATAGGCCGTGACCGAAAGATCAGGCGTCAGGTTCACCCCAGCATAGGCATTGACGAAAACGTACTCGTCGGTGAAGTCGTATTGCGGCGACTGCACGTTGGGCTGCCCGGGCACGTTCGGGAACAGGCCGGGGAACGAGCCGACATAGGCTACATTGCCGGTAACGAAGGCCGTCTCCGTATCACCGACCGCGAAGCTGTAGGTCGCAGTTGCCGAACCCTGGAACTCGGGCGTTGCCAGCCGGATGTCGGGCTCCGCACCCGATATCGCCGCTTCGCTTGCCGACAGATCGTCGATATGGGCGTCGATATAAGCCCCGCTCGCCGACAGCCTTAGCCCGTCGACCGGCCTTGCGACCAGTTCGAATTCGAAGCCCTTGCTCACCGCGCCGCCGATATTTGTGGCGAACTGGATTGCGTCCGAAACGCGGTTCGCCTGCACCTGGATGTTGTTCCAGTCGATGTAGAAGGCGGCCAGATTGGCAGTGAAGCGATTGTTGAAGAACGACCCCTTCAGGCCGACTTCATAGTTGGTCAGCTTGTCCGAAGTTGCCCCGGCTGGAATGGTGATGTCGTTCGGCTGCGCCGCCGGCGGTGCAAGCCCGGCGCGCGCATTGACGACCGGCGGACGAAAGCCGGTGGACACGGTCGCGTAGGTTGTGAGGTTGGCGCTCGGCTTGAACGAAGCGCTAGCCTTCCAGGAAAGCTTGTCGTCCTTCGCCAGCAACCCGGTCGATGGCTGGATGGACGTGATCGTCAGCGCCGGTATGAAACCCAGGCACTGCGCTGTGAACACGGTGCAATAGCCTCTGGTGAGGAAATTGCTGTTGTAGCCGCCGCCGCGGGTCGTGGTCTGCACCTCGACCTCGCCGTAGCGCAGCCCGCCGGTAACCCAGAAGCTGTCGCTGAAACGATAGGTCAGCTCGCCGAACACAGCCTTTTCGCTGATGTCGGTGTAGTTCTTGAACCGCTGGTAATACAGGTCTGTAAACTGGGTGGTGTTCGTCTGGTTCAGGAACGCCTGCGTTGTGCGATAATCGAAATCGACGTTGCGCCTTTTGTCGAAGTAGAAGCCGCCGATGATCCATTCGATCGGGCCGGGGTGCGACGATGTCAGGCGCACTTCCTGAACGAAGATGTCGTCGGCCCCCACCGCGTCGAGCGAGAATGGCACCAACTGGTTGTAGGTGCCGGCAAGATCGACGATGAAGTCGCCGGTCAGGTCCGAATAGGTGCTCGAGCTCACCAGCTCGGCAAAGCCGAAGTCGACGTTCACCGTGGCGTTGATCGCGAGCAGGTCGCTCTGGAACAGGTCGGGCTGGTCGGTCCTGCGGACGAACTTGCCGAGGTTAGGGTTGGTCAGCGATGAATCGGCAGGATTGCTGATTTCCTTGTTCACCGACAGCTTGACCGAGAACCGGTCGGTCGGCTCGATCAGCAGCGCAGCACGGACGCCGTAAGCTTCGATCGAGTTGGCATCGTCGATCCCGGTGCCGATATTGTCGACCCAGCCATCTTCGTTGCGGTAATAACCGACCGCGCGAAATGCGACGGTATCTTCCGCGATGGGCACATTGACCATGCCGTTGTAGCGCTGCCGCAGCCCGCCCATTTCGGTGTAGCCCAGGTCGACCAGCGCGGACGCTTCGAACCGGTTCGGATTGGGCGCCTTGGTAATGATCCGCATCGCGCCTGCGAGCGATCCCGAACCGAACAGCGTGCCCTGCGGGCCGCGCAGGAATTCGACGCGTTCGACGTCGTAAAGGTTCGGGTCGAGGATCGTCGAGTTGCCGTTCGCGGAGATCGGCAGTTCGTCGATATAGATCGCGACTGGTGCCTGCAGGCCAGCGCTGTACCCGTTGGTCGAGATACCGCGCGCGGTGAAATTGTTGAAGTTCTGAGTTGGCCGGTTGAGCACGACGCCTGGCGTTTCGCGCGCAAGCCGCTCGTAACCGACGATGCCATTCGCGGTCAGCTCTTCCTGGGTGAAAGCGCTGACGCTGAGCGGCACATCCTGCAGCCGCGCCTCGCGCCGGGTTGCGGTGACGATGATCGTGTTGCCCTCTCCGGCCTTGGCCGCGGGCGAAATCTCTTCGACGGTTTCGGTCTCCGCGTCGACATCGTCTTGCGACTGGCTGGCAGCCTGAGCGCTGGCTGCGGTCGGCAAGAACACAAACGCGGCCGCAGATGCGGTCGCCAGAAGCGATCCCCTCATAGTCCTCTCCATTTTCTCCCGGCCATCTATGCGCCGTGGTGGAGCCCTCATCCGCGAATCGAGTCGTCATGTCAACATTCACTCACGTTCGTGTGAATGTCTTTCCCGGTCGGGGACGTCTTCATGCGCGAAACAGGAATGCGATCACGGCGCGCGCCCTTGTTTGCGCTGCATGCGGACAGTGGAGGGTGCGGTGCCTGGGATGCGCTGCGCATAGTGGCGCGAACGACCACGAATGCCCCACCAGTTGGATGCGGCAGGGCCGAACGGCCGGTCACCTTAGTGCGGTGCGCGGATTGGCAGCCGGTGGGGCGGCGCTGGCGTGATACGAACACGCGACCCCATTGGTTGATAAGACAGCAATGCGCCGATCAATCGGCCGATGGTCGGATAATGATCCGGAGATCAGACCTGATCAAGCGTCCCTGCCAATAGGATCGGCAAGGTCGGAGTCTCGTGGCGCTGGCCGTCATCATCCTCAAATGTCACGGCGAGGGTCGATCCTGCAACGAGCAGGCGCACTTCTTCCGGCGTGAGCGCGCGGTCGAAAGCCCCGGATCCGGGGATCGCGCCCAGCGAAACCGGCGCACCCCCGGCCGGAATGACCCACAATTCCGGGGTCTTCCCGCTTTCGGCTTCCAATCCGGAAACATTGAGGGCGAGCCTGTTGCCCGCCATGTCGATCACCCCGGCGAGCTTGCGAGACGCGTCCTCGTCCTGAAGCTGGGCGATGAGCTGCGGGCCCGCCTGCGAACTGGGCGACTGGTCCGGCGCCTCGGATACGCGCGGTGTTGCGAGGAAAAGCACCAGGCTGGCCACTGCCATAGCCGCACCGGCGAACAGTGCAGCCACGCTCGACCGCGACATTCTCCGATCTGCCAGCGAGGCGGCAGCGCTGCGATCCGAAGCCTCGATCGCGTCGATCCGCGCCTCGATACCACGCCAAACTGCTGCCGAGACCGCGAAAGGCGATGTCGCCTCGGCCATCGTACCCAGACGGTAGGTCCACCATTCGACCGCGTCTGCGAAGTCGCCATCCGCCAGCATCGCGCGGCGAGCCGCGCTGAGTTCCTCGCCTTCAAGCACGCCGAGCGCATGTTCGCCCGCGCGGATAAAAGCGTCGTCATCGATGGGTGAGGTCGTATCAGCCACCCAGACATCCTCTCAGCCCGGCAAGCCCGCGCCTGATCCAGCTTTTCAACGTGCCGAGAGGAACGTCGACCTTTTCCGCCAGCTCCGAATGCGAAAGCCCCTCGAAAAACGCCAGTTTGATCGACCGGCGGTGATCTTCCCGAAGGGTCTCCAGACAATCGGCCAGGGCGACACTGTCTTCCTGTGTGCAAAGCCAGTCGTCCGCGGGCACTATCGAATTATCGGCCAGGTCGGGAAACTCGTCATCCCCGAATTCATCGTCGCGCCCGCGCTTGCGCAGGCTGTTCAGGGCCAGGTTGCGGGCGATCGTGCAAAGCCACGTGATCGGGCTGCCCTTGGCGGGATCGAACCGGCCAGCACGACGCCATACCGTTACGTAGACCTCTTGCACCAGATCTTCAGCGACCTCGCGCCGACGGACAATCCGGATGATCGTGCCGAAGACCTTGGCCGACGTCATGTCGTAAACCGTCTGGAGCGATGCGCGGTCTCCCGCAGCGACCGCCGTCAGGGATTGGACCAGGATGGCTTTCCGATCAGTCACAGTCCCCTCTTTCCTTCCCGCGCCCATCTACAATCCATAGCATTGAAACGTCGAAGATAAATTTTTTCCGCCTCGAGTGCATCCGAACCGGCTTCTCCCTTGTAACTCCGCTCACGGCATCCCGATCGGCGAGGGGAGAACGCAGACATGCCAAATCAGACATGCCCGCATTGCGGGGAGCAATTGGTGGAAGACACCAAGATTGCCTACGGCAACATTATCGTCGAAGATCGCGGAGTTCTGTATTTCCAGGGCGAAAGACTCGAATTGCCGAGGGTTCAGCATCAAATCGTGGAAGCGCTGATCGCTGCCAGAGGGCGTGCCCTGACACGCTCCTATCTCGCCGAATGGCTTGATGGCGATGTCTTCGACCAATCGATTTCGGTGTATGTCGGTCGCGTCCGTTCGACCTTCAGGGAAATCGATCCGGACTTCGACCAGATCGTTTCGGTGCGGGGTTTCGCGGCCTACAAATGGGAATTCAAATCGGGGCGTGGACATCGCGTGACGCATTGAACGGTCAGGCCACCGCGTCGACCGTCCTGGTCACCATCCAGAACCCCGATGAAGCGATCAATACCGCTGCGGCCGTGATCCGGAACGGGCTGTAAAAGCCTCGCCTGGCGATGAATAGCAGCAACGGAACGACTGCCACGATAACCGCGATCTGCACCAGTTCGAGCCCAACGTTGAAACCGAGCAGGGTCGAAATATTGCGGGTCAGGTCGGCATCGGCCTCCCTGATGAAGCCAGCAAAACCCAACCCGTGAACGAGGCCGAACAGAACCGCGATCCAGAGTTCGCGCCGGGCGAAGATCGGCCTGATGACGTTGAACGCGGCGAGCAATATCGTGGCCGCGATGAAAATCTCGACCGGCGGGGCCGGCAGGGTAAGCCCGGTCAGCGCGACGCTGATGAGCGTGATGCTGTGGCCGATTGTGAACCCGCTCGCGAGCTGCGCTACGGCGATGGCCGCTTCCTTGCCGCTCCGCAGCGCCTGCCAATGGCCGTTCTTTGCAAGCAATGGAGCTGCCAGCAACAAGGCGACCAGAAACGCGAGGTGATCCAGCCCGCCAAGGATATGCTCGGCACCTACCTGGATCGCGCTGCCAAATCGGGCGAGCGCGGTCGATCGGCCCGCAACCACCGTGACCTGTGTATTCCCTTCGCGCAGCAGTCCGATCAATTGCGGCCCGGACAGGTCGTTTTTGTCGAGAACGACCCGGGTCACGTGATCTGGCGTGTTGGCGATCACGGCAGACCATTCGAAGTCGAACCTGTCGGGGGCGGCCCCCGCCGGCGGATCGTAGGCTATCTTCGCAAGCAGGTCCGGTGTGCCCGCGTTCCTGGCAAAGTGGACATCCGCAATCGTGACATTCCATTCCGATCCATCGGCGGATCGTATGGCGGTGTGGGCCAGTAGGTAACGTTTCGCATCTGCCAGCGAAGCCTGATCGTTCGATGCGGTGTTGCCACTGGCGTAGGCGTATTCGGCCTGAGGGATCGTCACATCAGCCACGATGCCGGTCTTGGTCGGCTCCAGCCGCACCTCGCTGCTCGCGCTCGTGTGGGCAGCTGCCGGAACAATCCACAGGATCGCCAGCATCGCGAATAGGAGGGATCTGGTCATGCTCATCCGTGCGCGAACCAGATGAGGGTCGCCTCTGGCGAATAGATTTGCGGATTCAGTTTCAGGGCCATGTCCCGCGCCTCGGCCGCGTGCTCCTCATCCCCCAAAGCCGCACTGAGCTGAGCGATCTCGACATAGAGGCGTGCGCTCTTCCAGCCGGCCCTCTCTGCGCGCATCAGTTGCCGCATGGCCGCGCTGTCTTGCCCGTTTGCTGACAATGCCCGGGCGAGCAGAAGATACGCCTCGCCATTGGGCCGGGTGGTCGCATTCTTGCGCGCATAGGAGAGCGCCCTTGCGGGATCGCCGAAAGCCAGTTCGTGTTCCGCTGCGTGCGCGACGTAGGCCGATGGAATGTCTCCGACGCGCTTTTCCCATTCGGCAGATGCGCGCGCGGCCCACGCCTTGCTTCGCTGCCGGTCACCCGACCGGCGGTAGAGCATGGCGAGCGCGTCCATGGCCTGGGGGTCTCCCGTGTCGACCGCGACATTTTCGAACATGGCTGCTGCCTGGTCGGTATTGCCCGCTACCAGCGCTGCTTCCCCCAGATAGAGCTTGGTCTTCCAGTAGTCGGCGAAGAGCTCGTCTGCCTTGCGGTACCACTTTTGCGCGACATCGTACCGCCCCCGTGCAAATTCGATCGCGCCTGCCTGCAACGCGATGTTTGCGAGGGTTTGCGGGGTCCTGAGGCTGTCGAGCCTCGCGGCATTTACAAGATGAGTGATCGCGGCATCGAAATTGCCGCGCGATTTTTCCAGCACCGCGAGCCGGACCTGCACGCTTGGTCCGTTCTCGATCTTCCGGGCTGCGTCGTACAAACGTTCCGCAGCAGAGATGTCGCCGCGGTAAAAATTGATATCGCCACGAAGTTCGAGTGCAGTCGCCTGTTCGCCGGTCGAAAGCTTCACGACACTCTTGTCGTATGCGGCCAGCCCAGCTTCGGCTCCGTCGAGATCGTGCACTTCCATCGACCATTCCGCCGAAACGAGGGCCGGACCAGCTCCATCGTCGGCAACGCTGCGCGCAAGCGCGAGCTGGCGCCCCGCATCGCGCAATGCGTCCGCGTTGCCATCGACGAGATACCGGGATCTGAGAGCCCGGGCGAGGACCTGTTTCGGCAACCACTGGTCCGGTCTCTCTGCCGCCAGTTCGGTCGCATATTCGATCCGCTCGCGCACCTTCGTTTCCGCGTCGCCCTGGCTGACCGGGCCGTATCCTGCGTGCGGCAAATCGCTTGCCGAATAGTGCGGTTCCTCGGTCGAATGCGGCACAATTTTCGGTGCCAGGAACAGCCCGGCGACCAGAACCGCCGGAAAGCCGAGCACAAAGATCAGGAGCCGAGTTCGCGGCATGATCCTATGTCTCCCAATGACCGAGCCAGCCCCGGCGAGGTTGCGCCGGGGCTGGATCAGCTTCGAGGTGTCAGCTCGCGGTGGTCGCGGTAGCGCACGGCTGGAGGCCAGCTGCCACGAGGTCGTCGGCCAGTGCATTGGTTAAGCCGGTCAACTGCTCGGTCAGCTCGGGTACGAAAGTACCGCTGGCATCGTCCGCGGGGTCGGCATCGTTATAGGCCACCTTGGTGTCGGACCCGATCAACGCGGTCGACACGGCGGGCATGCCCATTCGGTCTACGCGCGTATACTGATCGGGCGAACTCGACCTGAAGGTAAACGTAGTCCCCGTTGCGGTGGTCACCGGCGGCGAACCCTGAGGCGGCGCCAGGAACGGGAACGAGGACTGGAATGCCACATCGTTCGAAGGCGGATTCAGGGGCAGTCCGGCCAGCGTCGTCGCCGAATGGGTGTCGAGATCGAGGAAGATCACAGCCAGGGTTACGTCGATGACCGGATCCGAAAGCTTGCGGCCATTGGGGAAGCCCGAGGTTCCGCTAAGGTCCAGCGTCAGGGTATCGGGCACGATCAGACCGGCGACCGAAACTCCCGGTGCCACTTCCTGCTGCAGGCACGGGGTCACGTCGTAAGTGGTCTGGGTCGGCGTAGGCGACGGCGCCATCGTGGGCGTCGGGTCCGGCTGCTGGTCGTCGTCGTCGTCAAAGCAGCCCGACAATGTTCCCGCGATGAGAGCCAGCGACCCCGTCATCAGAAGAGTGCGGCGGATGGAGCGTTTGTTCGTTTCCATTACATTTGTCCTCCGATACGCGCGGTTGTGCCCCATACATCGATCGGGCTTGTTCCATTCTCGATCCGATCGCGCGGGATGCTGATGACGATGGCGGTAAGGTTCTGTCCGGCGAAAAAGTCGCGCGAAGAATCGAAGCTCAGCGTGCCAGTCGATGCGGTGTCCTTGAAACCCTGCAGGTCGAAGAAGAACGGATCGTCGAACAGGCCTGCACGGACCGTGGCGCCATCCTGCGTAAGCGTTTTCTCCACCGAGCCTTCAATCGGGCCGCTGGTACCGGGTATCCCCGAAACCTGAACGCCATATTCGTTGCTGCCCGAACCTGCGCCGAAGCGGACATAGATCGGAAAGTCGGCCGTGGTGCGCGGCGAATCGTTGGAGACGTTGATGGTGTAGAGGACGTCCGGATCGTAGGTCGCCGGCTGGTCGGTCGCCTGCGGGCCTGCGAAGGTCATGATGAAGTAGACGTTGTCCGCGTCGTGCCACGCAAAAAGGTCCGCGATATCGGCAGCGCGATCAGGCGTGGAATCGACCGACGGATCGGTCCTGCTGGGCGGATCGAGATGGTCTGCCGCGACCAGGCCCAGCCCGGGCATGAGTGCCGCGCCTCCGATCGCAAGTGTCAATCCCGCAGCCACCGCAGCGATGGTTTTCTTGTGTTGCATAGCTCTCCCCAAGTTCGCGTTTGCGCCGAGACGCGGCTTGGGCGATCAACCGATTCGAAGAGCATTCGAGTGTGAGCGACCGCCCATCGCGGTGGTCGGCCCCCGACATAACAATACGATAACAGCGTGCCGACTTATTCGGCGTTGCTTGCAAGCAGCGACGCCTGCAGTGCCTGCGCGCACATATTGGAGTGATGCCAAAGCCCACCCATTCGCTTCGCACGGGCGTACCTAACCGAACGGCCTTTCGCCTTACAGCGGCGCGCGGATATTATGGGAAAGGTGGTGCCGCTTACGTGACTCGAACACGTGACCCCATCATTACGAATGATGTGCTCTACCAACTGAGCTAAAGC
>CATMNW010000046.1 GCA_950071875.1 uncultured Erythrobacteraceae bacterium
GGCCCGAAGCGGCCCGTTTCTTGCCGATCCATTCGTTGAGGCGCTGCGGATAGGGATCGGCGCGCATTTCGGCCTGCCGCTTGGGGCTTGGCCCCAGCCCTTCGATCGCGACGATCTTGGTGACCATCTCGGGGAAGGTCCCGGCATAGCGCAGCGAGACATTGCCGCCCATCGAATGGCTGACAATGGTGACGGGACCCACCCCCAATTGATGGACCAGTTGCGCCAGATCGTAGACCATGTCGTTGGACGAATAATTGCCGTCGCTAACCCAGTCGCTGTCGCCATGGCCGCGATGGTCCATCGCCACGACATGGTAGTCTTCGCGCAACTGCTCGGCGACCCAGTCCCAGCTCCGCGCGTGGTCGCGCCCGCCATGGACCAGCACAAGCGGCGGCTTGCCGCGATTGCCCCAGTCGAGATAATGCAGCCGCAGGCGCTGCGAGATGAAGGTCTGCGAAGTCGGTCCGGCGTGTAACGTCATGCGCGGGCTTTGCGCCAAGCCCACAAGCAATTCAACCTCAACGCTCCTTCGTGGCGGAGAAGGTAAGGTCCGGATTCTTTTCTTCCTGGTAGTTCACGTCCCACGGGCTCTTCGCCATGAATACGAGATCGCCATCCCGATCCTTGGCAAGGTTGGAGAGATTGAACTTCTCGAAATCGGCAAGCGCCTTGTCGTCGCCCTTGATCCAGCGCGCGGTGGCGAAGGGGGAGGCTTCGAGCCGCGCTTCGACTTTGTATTCGGCCGAGAGGCGCGAAATCAGCACGTCGAGCTGGAGCTGGCCGACCACGCCGATAATCCACTGGCCGCCGATCTCGGGATAGAAGACCTGGATCACGCCCTCTTCGGACAAATCGTCCAATGCCTTGCGCAATTGCTTGGTCTTGGTCGGATCGACCAGTGCCACGCGGCGCAGGATTTCCGGCGCGAAGTTTGGCAGGCCGGTGAAACGGATCTGGTTCTTTTCCGAAAGCGTATCTCCGACGCGCAGCGTGCCATGGTTTGGAATGCCGATGATGTCGCCGGGCTCGGCTGTGTCGGCGACTTCACGATCCTGCGCGAAGAAGAGGATCGGCGAGTGGATCGCGACCGGCTTGCCCAGCCCCGAAGGCGTCAGCTTCATGCCGCGTTTGAACGTGCCCGAGACCTGTCGCATGAAAGCAATGCGGTCGCGGTGATTGGGGTCCATATTGGCCTGAACCTTGAAGATAAAGCCTGTGACTTCGCTGTTGTCCGGCGCGATCTGGTCCTCGCCTGCTGGCTGAGGACGCGGTGGCGGGGCGTATTTCGCAATCGCCTCGATCAATTCGGTGACACCGAAGTTCTTGAGTGCCGATCCGAAATAAACAGGCGTCAAATCACCGTTGCGATAGGCTTCGAGATCGAACTCGGGATAGCCGATCTGCGCCAGCTCGATATTCTCTGCGAAACGCTCGGGTATTTCGGCATCGCAATCGCGTTTGCCGAGGAATTCCTTCGATGGACCCTCGGGCCGCGCTACGCAGCCAGTCTCGAAATCGAGAACGCCCTCGAACTCGCCGCCCATACCGACCGGATAGGCCTGCGGGCTGACATCGAGCGCCAACATATCGGCGATCTCGTCGAGCAATTCGAAAACCGGGCGACCTTCGCGGTCCACCTTGTTGACGAAGGTAATGATCGGCACGCTTCGTAACCGGCAGACCTCGAACAGCTTGCGCGTCTGCGGCTCGATACCCTTGGCAGCGTCGATCACCATGATGGCGGAATCGACCGCGGTCAGCGTGCGATAGGTGTCTTCCGAGAAATCCTCGTGCCCCGGCGTGTCGAGCAGGTTGAAGGTAATGCCCTCGCGCTCGAAGGTCATGACCGAGCTGGTCACCGAAATCCCGCGCTGCTGCTCGATCTTCATCCAGTCCGAACGCGCACGGCGGGCTTGGCCGCGCGCCTTGACCTCGCCAGCCAAGTGGATCGCCCCGCCGGTCAGCAGCAGCTTTTCTGTCAGCGTGGTCTTACCAGCGTCAGGGTGCGAGATGATCGCGAATGTACGACGGTCTGAAGTCATTTGTCTCTTAAGAACGCGCGACGCGGAAGCCGGCGAAGTCCTGGCTCACCGGCATCAGTTCGATGCGGTTGATGTTGAGGTGCGGCGGGAGTTCGGCGATCCAGTGGATGGTATCGGCAATGTCCTGGCCGGTCATCGGATCGGCACCGCGATACAAGTCGTCGCTTGCTTCCTGGCTGCCCGTGCGAACGACGGTAAATTCGGTTTCGACCATGCCAGGCTCGATGCTGGTCACGCGAACACCGGTGCCGTGCAAATCCGCGCGTAAAGCGAGGGTGAAGTGGTTCGCAAATGCTTTCGAACCCGCATAGACATTGCCGCCCGGGTAAACATAGTTGCCCGCGACCGAACCGATCGCGATGATCGCACCCCTGCGCTCGATCAGCGTGGGCAGAAGTTTCCGGGTAAGCACCACCATGGCCGTCACATTGGTGTCGATCATGGTTTGCCAGTCGTCCAGGTTTGCATCCTGAGCAGGAGACAACCCTTGCGCCAGGCCGGCGTTGTTAACAAGCAAGTCGACGCCAGCGAATTCGTCCGGCAGCCCGGCGATCGCAGCATCCATTCCTTCCCTGTCGCGCACGTCGAAGCAGGCGGCATGAACCCTGTCCTTGCCCAGTTCCCCAACCAGTGCATCCAAGCGCTCTTCCCGCCTGCCTGTGGCTACGCAGCGCCAGCCGTTCGCGACCAGCGTGCGAACAGTCGCCTCGCCGATCCCCGCGGTGGCTCCGGTGATGAATGCGGTCTTCATCCTCGCAACTCCGCGCCCTGCTTGGCAGCGTTTTTCACGATGCTTTCCGATATGGTTCTGATCTCATCCTCGGTGAAGCTTTTCTCGCCCGGTTGAAGCACGACCTCCACTGCGACCGATTTGCTGCCCTCCGGCACGCCCTGTCCGACAAAGACATCGAACACGCGCGCATCGATAATCGCCTTCTTGTCAGCGGTGCGCACGGCTTTCACCAGTTCGCCAGCCGCAAGATCCGCGGGAACGAGAAAGGCAAAATCACGGGTGAGCGATTGCAATGCGGGCGGCGCATAGTTCGAGCGTGCAAATCCGCTGGCCTTCTTCGCAGGAATCGCATCGAGAAAAATTTCCACCGCCATGACAGGCCCGTCGATATCGAACGCCTTGAGGGTCGCGGGATGCAATGCCCCGAACCGTGCAAGCACGTTTTTCGGGCCCAAGCGGAGGGTAGCGGATTGCCCAGGATGGAACTGATCGCCGGCCTCGCCCATCACCATCAGATTAGCCGTCGGCGCGCCGCCGCTGTCCAGCAAGGCCATGGCTTCGGCCTTGGCATCGAAGGCATTGAAACCTTGCGTTTTACCGGTCGCCCATCCCCGCGCCGCCTTATGACCTGCCAGCACAACGCCCAGCGTCGGTCTCTCGTCGCTCGCGCCGTCTTTGCCCCGGAAATAGCGGCGGCCGATTTCGAACAGCCTACTGCCGTCAGCACCGCGGTCGGCATTGCGCTTTGCCGCTGCCAATAACCCCGGGATCATCGACGGCCGCATTGCCTTCATTTCCTCGCTGATGGGGTTTTCGAGTACCCAGAGTTGCGCGTCATCGGCAAAGTGCTCGGCATCGGCCATCGGGAGGAAGGACCAGGTGACCGCCTCGTTGAGGCCGCGTGCAGCGGCCGCACGACGCAGTTTGCGTTCGACTTTCTGCTGCGGACTTGCAGTCGGGCGGGCCACGCCTTCTGCACGCGGCAGGGCCACACTTTCCACATGGTCGAGGCCATGGATACGGACCACCTCTTCGACAAGGTCCGCGGCGCCTTCGATATCATGGCGTCGGGGCGGGCAGGCAACTTGCCAATCGTTACCGACCTCGAAATCCAGTGCTTCGAGTATCGCGCGCTGTTGATCCTGGGAAACGTCGATACCGCCAAGACGCGAAGTCAGCCCCGGATCGAACTGGATAACCTTGGCCTCTGCAGGAGGATTGCCGGCACGAACGGTTTCGGTAGCCTCACCACCGCAGATGTCGGTGATCAGGCCGGTAAGGATTGCCAATCCGTCGTCCAGAAACAGAGGATCAACCCCGCGCTCGAAGCGCGTACGCGCATCGGACGCAAGGCCTAGCTTCCGCCCCGTCACGCCGATCCGCTCGGGATTGAAATAGGCAATTTCAAGCAGGACGTCGGTCGTCGTCTCGGTTGCGCCGGAATACTCGCCGCCCATGATGCCGGCGATGTCATGCACGCCTTTGTCATCGGCAATCACGGTCATCGTATCGTCGAGCGTGTAGGTCTTCTCGTTCAACGCGGCGACTGCCTCACCGCTTTCCGCCCGACGGGCAACGACCGCGCCCGACAGCTTTGCGAGATCATAGACGTGTGCCGGACGCCCCATTGCAAGCATCAGATAATTCGTCGCATCGACGAGTGCAGAGATCGGACGCTGGCCCGCGGCGACAAGACGCCGCTGCATCCACCCGGGAGATGGTTTGCTGTTGTCGACCCCGCGAATGACGCGGCCGAAGAAAGCGGGGCAGCCTTCCGTGTCGTCAATACGGATGTCGATCGGGCACGGACCCTCCCCCGCAATCGAAGGCACACCGATTGGTCGGTAAGTCCCTAGACCTGCAGCCGCAAGATCGCGTGCGATACCCTGCACGCCCATGCAATCAGGACGGTTGGGAGTTATTGCAACGTCGAACACCGGCGAGGCATCGTGATATTCGGCAAAGGTCTTACCGACAGGAGCATCTTCGGGCAGTTCGATAATGCCATCATGCTCTTCGCCAAGCTCAAGCTCGCGCACCGAACACATCATGCCGTTCGATTCGACACCGCGGATGGCACTCTTGCGCAGCTCCATGCCATTCGACGGGACGACTGCGCCGGGTAGTCCCAGTACGCCCTTCATGCCAGCTCGAGCATTCGGCGCACCGCACACGACCTGCAGCGGATCGCCTTCCCCGGCATCGACCGTGAGTACCTGCAACTTGTCTGCGTCGGGATGCTTTGCTGCGGTCAGCACCTTGGCAATTCGGAAACCTTCGAGCTTTTCAGAAGGGTCTTCTACGCCCTCGACTTCATGGCCGATGCGATTGAGCGCAGCTGCAATGTCCGTCACTCCGGCATCGGTTTCGAGGAAGGACTTTAGCCATTCGAGCGAGAATTTCATGCGCTTGCTCCCACACCTGCGGAGAGGGTCGGCTGGTCGAAAGGCGAAAAGCCGTAATGATCGAGCCAGCGCTTATCGCCATCGAAGAAGGCACGCAGATCGTCCATTCCGTATTTCAGCATTGCCAGCCGGTCGACACCGACACCGAAGGCAAACCCCTGCCATTCAGAGGGGTCGAGGCCTGCAAATTCGATAACCCGGCAGTTCACCATCCCACTGCCGAGCAATTCCATCCAGCCGTGGCCGGGTGCATCGCCATCGCCGCCTAGCACGCGGCGGCCATCCACATCCTGCCAGCCGACATCCACTTCAACCGAAGGTTCGGTGAAAGGGAAGTAAGAAGGGCGCAGACGCAGGACGATGTCTTCGCGTTCGAAGAAGGCCTTGAGGAAGGTTTCAAGCGTCCACTTGAGGTGGCCCAAGTGGATATCACGATCGATCACCAGACCTTCTACCTGGTGAAACATGGGCGTGTGCGTTGCATCGCTGTCCGAGCGGTAGACCCGGCCCGGCGCAATGATGCGGAGCGGCGCGCCCTGCTCAACGAGCGAACGGATCTGAACGGGCGAGGTATGCGTGCGCAACAACATCCGGTTGCCGTTGGCATCACTATCCGGGAAATAGAACGTATCGTGCATTGCACGTGCCGGATGCGTTTCGGCCATGTTGAGCGCAGTGAAATTGTGCCAATCGTCTTCGATCTCCGGACCGGTAGCCACCGAGAAACCGAGATCGGCGAAGATTTCCGCAAGCTCGTCCATGACCTGGCTTACGGGGTGAACGCTGCCTCTTGGCGCGTCCGGAGCAGGCAGGGTGAGATCGAGACCTTCCCTCGCCAATCGGGCATCCAGCTCGGCCGCATCCAGTTGCTCTTTCTTCGCGGCAAGCGCATCTGCGACTTCGCCACGCAGGCCGTTCAGAAGCGGTCCTTGTACCTGCCGCTCTTCGGGGCTCATCTTGCCGAGCGTTTTCATAAGGCTCGAAATCGAACCCTGCTTGCCCAGGAATTCGACCCTCAGGGCTTCCAGCCCTTCTGCATCGGAAGCAATTTCGATCCGCGCCAGCGCATCGGTCTTAAGTTGTGTAAGGTCGGTCATACAGTCTTGCTTGGATCTGTCGGGAACTGTTGTTCGCCGCCCTAGCGCCAAGTGGGCCAATGCTAAACCCCGCTTTCGTCAGCAGCCTGCTTTTCGGGATTGTTCAGCGCCTGCATTGCCACACAGGCGCTGGAGTTGGTCAAAGCCACAGCAGCCGACGATATTGGATGGGGAGGCGCGGCAAATCTGCTTGGCGACATTCCCAACACGCTCCGATATTCATCATCAAAGCCTGTGTGATTTTCATACGAGCAGAACCTGCGATGCCCGGTGCCGGGGGCGGGTTCACTGCCGAAGATCGGACCTGTGCAATATTTGCATGGCGGCCCCCGCAGCGGCGGTACGGGCATGCGCTGCAGCCATGAGAACCGGATGCGGCATTGCTGCGTATTCGCTGGGGGACATTGTCATGAACCGCTTGAAGTCGCGCACGAAGTGAGCCTGGTCATGATAGTGGCTATCAAGCGTTTCGATCCACTTGAGAGAAGGATCGACCATGAATTTCGCAAGGCTGCGGATAAACCGTTGTCGCCGTAGAAGCAGTTGCGGACTGAAGCCGAATACCCGCCCGCAAAACCGTTCCAATGTGCGAGCGCTCATACCAAGGGCTTGAGCGAGATCGGAAACTTTGTGGAGACTTGTATCGGTTAGCGCCAGTTCGGCTTTGGATATCTCGTCTTCGCGCAATGCCGGTATTGCAAGCAAGCGATCAAGTTCGTGCACCATGGCATCGTGCTCTGCATGCAGATCCTGGCGATCATCACTCACGCACGAACAAAGCAGACGCAGATGGTCGAATGCGATGTCGGCATCGATGTCGCAGTAGCGATCTGCAAGTGTATTTGCCGCTGCCCCCGTCAGCCTTGCCCAACCACGCGGCATCAATCCGATACCCCAAGATCGCCCGGGGCGGGCGCGGAATCTAGTGGCCACGCTGGTCGGTCCCGTCATTGATGCGCGAGGCATCGGATGCAATGATCTGCCACCGATTCCTGCCTCGTTCGTCAATCCAGGATTGATCCGCAGGTTGGCCCACTCCGGGTGAAGCCAGTCCTCGACAGGCATGTCACCCCCGTCGCCCGAGATCTCCAAATGGTACAGCGTCGTTATGAAGGGGCGCAAAGGCTCAGGTGGCAGGAAGAACCGCAAGGAGACGGCAGCGCTGGTTTGGCCAGCGCTCAAGACCTCGCCTCGCTCAGGAGGTTGCTTGCCATTGCCTTACCCCATGTGATGAAAACCGCATCTTCGCGGGGCGGGGTAGCAAATGAGATGAGCATTTCCAGTGTCACTTCGGCTTATCGAGTGTTTGCACCGGGGATCCCCAGATGCGTTTGCGCTCAACCATGAAGGCGCTGAGCACCGGGTGCGGAAGGGCGGCATACTCGCTCGGTGTGGACCTCATGAAAGCATGAAATTCACGGACGAAGTGCGACTGGTCGTGATAATGACCGTCAATCACGTTCGACCAGCTTGCCTCGGGCTCGAGCATAAAGGCAGCAAGCGTACGCATCAGTCGCTGACGGCGCAGCAGGAGGCGTGGGCTGAAGCCGAAGTGGCGCGCGCAAAGACGCTCGAGCGTGCGCTTCGATAATCCGCAGCGTGCGGCAAGTTCTTCGACCTGCATCAGGTAAGGATCGACCAAAGCCTCGTGGATCGACTGGATCCGGGTGCTGTCACGATGCGGTTTGCTCAGCTTGCGGAAAAATTCGGTCAGTTCGGCGAACTGGTCTTCATCCGAACGGTCGCTGTTGCACAGGGTCCCGCAGAGCGGATTGAAGCGATCGAACACCGGGCTTTGTTCACCGTCCACGATCGTATTGGCATGACACGACGCATCGACCCCGATGAAGCGGGCCCAGCCTAAGGGCAGAAGGCCGATACCCCACATCCGGGTCTTCCCGATCGTGAAGTGAGTGGGGCACGAGCTGGGTCCGGTTGCCTGAAAGCGGGCGCCGGCGACCATCGGTCCATCGGGAAACGAGGCTGTCGGCGGATTCGAGGCAAAAAACCGAAGGTTCGCCCATTCCGGTTGCAGCCAGTCTTCCAGTTGCTGACCTTCATCGAGATTGACTTCAAGCCTGTAAAAGGTCGTGAAGCAGGGTGCCAGGTCGGCAGGCGGTGCGAAGAACCGCACGTCTATGCAGCTGTTTCCAGTCAATCGCCCCCTCCGATCCGGAACCCATACTTTAGCGTTTCAGCCTGTTCCGGCAAGCTGGTGCAAACAAAAAGGGCGCCCCTTGCGGGGCGCCCTCTTTAATGTGCAATCGTGTCAGCGATTTAAGCCGGAAGAGCCTTCTTCGCCTGCTCGATGATCGCCTTGAAGGCCGCGCCTTCGTTCATGGCCAGATCGGCCATGACCTTGCGGTCGAGTTCGATACCGGCAAGCTTGGTACCGTGCATGAACTGCGAGTAGGTCAGGCCTTCGGCGCGGACAGCGGCATTGATGCGCTGGATCCACAGAGCGCGGAAGTTGCGCTTCTTAACCTTGCGGTCGCGATAGGCGTACTGGCCGGCTTTCTCGACGGCCTGACGGGCGACGCGGATCGTGTTCTTGCGACGGCCGCGATAGCCCTTCGCCTGATCCAATAGACGCTTGTGCTTCTGGCGCGTGGTGACGCCGCGTTTGATGCGAGGCATATCCGTTTACTCCTTACTTGAGGCCGTACGGCGCCCACGACTTCACAGCATCCCAGTCGGCTTTCGACAGGACACTGGTGCCGCGGTTCTGGCGGATGTACTTCGCGTTGTGGCTCATCAGGCGGTGGCGCTTGCCGGCGACACCATGCTTGACCTTGCCGGTAGCGGTGATCTTGAAGCGTTTCTTCACACCGCTCTTGGTCTTCAGCTTGGGCATTTTCATCTCCTTTACAGAGACACGTCGCGCCAGCCCTGGCAGCCCTTACGGCCAGACCGGCGGTGAATCACGTGTCGGTGAAGGGCGCGCAAATAGCGATTCCCGGCACAAAAGCAAGTCAGAAGTGGGTCAGGTAGCCCCCGTCGACCGCCAGAGTATGTCCGGTGATGTAGCTGGCATCGGGCGAGGCGAGGAACGCGACCGCCCCTGCGATTTCATCTGGCTGGCCCCATCGGCCCAGCGATGTCCGGCGGCCGAGGTGTATGGCAATTTCCGCGTCTTCGGTCATTTCCTCGTTCGCTTCGGTTGCGAAATAGCCTGGCGCAACGGCATTTACCGTGATCCCGGTGCTGCCCAGTTCGGCCGCCATGGCGCGAGTAAGCGCTGCCAATCCGCCTTTGCTCGCGGTATAAAGCACATCACCGCGCGCAATATCCGCGGCGATCGAGGTAATGTTGATGATACGGCCGTATTTGCGCAGCTTCATCAAGGGAACCGCGCGACGAGCCAGATCGAAAGGCGCGACCAGATTGGTGGCCAACATGGCGGCCATATCAGCGCGATTCAGTTCACCCAGGGGCCGCCGGTCCCGCTGACCGACATTGTTGACCAGAACATCGATGCCCTGTTGTGCCAGGCGCGAAAAGGCAGCCTCGGTTGCGCCGTCGTCCCCTATATCGAAGGCAAGCACGCGCGCATTGGCGCCTATGTGTTGCGCCGCCGATTCCAGCGCTGTCTCGTCACGCCCGTTCAGCCAGACGGTTGCGCCATTTTCGGCCAGACGCTGCGCAATCTCGAAACCCAGTCCGCGCGCCGCACCGGTGACCAGCGCGACACGCCCTTCGAGAATTCCCTTTTTGCCCATCTCAATGTTCGTAGATCATCTTCACCGTCATGCCACCATCGATATTCAAGTGCTGACCGGTGACGAACGTAGCATCATGCAAGTAAGCCACCGCTTCAGCTATGTCCTGCGCGCGTCCGATGCGTCCTGCAGGATGCTGGCTATGGTCCGTTTCTCGGTGATCGGGATGAGTACGCGCGCCGCTCTTTTGCCAAGGTCCGGTTTCGATCCACCCGGGCCGGATGGCGTTGACGCGAATGTCCGGCCCCAGCGAAACGGCAAGCGAATGTGTGAGCGCATCCAACCCACCCTTGGCTGCGGCATAGGCGAACGTTTCAGGTTCGCTCATCACCGCGCGGGTCGATGATATGTTGACAATGCTGGCGCGATTGGCACGCCTCAGGTGTATCAAGGCGGCCCGCGTAACTAGGAAAGCCCCGGTCAGGCTGGCATCCAGCCATGAATTCCAGTCCGCCAGTTCCATACGGTCCAGCGGGCCAGCGTAAGGATCGGCGATGCCTGCATTGTTGACCAGGCAATCGAGCCGATCTTCGCCCAGCCAGTCCGCTATCCGATCGAAGGCGGTTCGTACGGCCGCCTCCTTGCCTACATCGCAAGTGAGAAAAAGCCCGGCTTCGCGCGGCAATACCTCGCGCAGCTCCGCCAAGGCTCCGGCATCGGTATCAAGGCCGATTACACGCCACCCGCTGCCGTGGAAATGCATGATGATTGCGCGGCCGATACCGTTGCCGGCGCCAGTAACGAGGATTGTCTGCATGAAAGGGCCAACGGGCCCAGGCGCCATCAGTGCCCGTGATTGTGGGGGTTGCTGCCGCCCATCGCTTCCAGCACGTCGTCAAGCCGGGCCGCATCGCCCAGCGCGATCACACGGCCATCGCTTCCGGCATCGAGCGGGTTGCCCTGCCAGTCGCTCATCACGCCGCCAGCCCCCTCTACTACCGGGACCAGCGCTGCGAAATCGTGCAACTTCAGCCCGGCCTCGATCACGACGTCTACATGACCGCTCGCCACAAGACCGTAATTGTAACAATCGCCGCCGTAGATGATCTTCCGCTCGGCGACCGCCTTGGCAACGCCCATGAACGCATCGACATCTTCGCCTTCGAATTGATGCGGTGTTGTCGTGCCAAGTACGGCATCGGACAATTCCTTGCACGCAGCGACCTGCGCGGGCTTGCCATTGAAGGTCGTTCCCTCGCCGATGCGGCCGACCCAACGCTCCTTTGCGATCGGCTGGTCGATCACGCCCAGCACCGGCCAGCCATCCTGAACCAGCGCGATCAGCGTTCCGAAGATCGGGCGCCCGGCGATGAAGCTGGTCGTCCCGTCAATGGGATCGAGCACCCATTGCCGCGCCGAGCCTTCGTTGCGCGTGCCATATTCCTCGCCGATAATACCGTCATCGGCGCGCTCGCTTTCGAGGATTGCGCGCATAGCCGCT
>CATMNW010000047.1 GCA_950071875.1 uncultured Erythrobacteraceae bacterium
GCGTTCCGGCGGGCAACTCTCGTTCCCGCCGCTGAATGCCGTTTGAACGGCGCGGGCGCCGCTCGACAAACGGTCAACGCCGCCCGCGGAACTGCCGCAGGTATTCATTGTCCGGCGACAGGATGATGCTGCTTTCCGACTGGTTGTCCGGATTGGAGAAAGTCGAATTGTAGCTCTGCATGGCGCGGTAGAAGTCATAGAATTCGGCGTCCTTGCCGAAGCTTTCGGCATAGATGCGCGCCGCTTCCGCGTCGGCTTCGGCACGAATGACCACGGCATCGCGGCTACCGCCTGCGCGGATCGTGCGGGCTTCACGCTCACGATCGGATTCCATCCGGCGGAAAGCGGATTGCAGCGGTGCTTCGGGAAGGTCGGTGCGCATGATCTTCACATCGACCACTTCGGCCCCGTACTGGCGCGCCTGGCGGTCGAGGTTGGCACGCACATTGGCAAGGGCATTGCCGCGTTCGGCCGTAAGCATCGCCTGGAATGTCCGGCGTCCCAGTTCCTGACGCAGGACCGAGTTCAGGATCGGCTCCAGCGCATTGCGAACGCCGTCAGTCGTACCGGCACGTTCCACCATGCGGACAGGGTCCGTGATGCGGAACCGGGCATAGGCGTTGACCAACAAGCGTTGCTGGTCCGCCGAAAGAACTTCCTCGTCGTTCATTTCGAGGTCGAGCAAACGCTTTTCGATGCGGCGCACCGAATCGATGAACGGAATACGCAGGTAGAGGCCCGCATTGGTATTGCCGTTCGGCGTATTGACCACACCCACCGGTTCACCGGTTCGGATAATGACTGCCTGTTCCTCTTCGGGAACGACGTAAGCGCTCATCATGAAGGCAATCAGCAGAACGCCAATCGCGATGACCGTGTTGCGATGGTCCTGTAAGAAGGTACCCATGTTACTGGCCCTCCGGTGCGGTTACGGTTGTCGTGGGCTGCTGCGCACGGCGCCGGATTTCGGGCAGTGGCAGGTAGGGCGTTACATTGTCGGTTTCGACGATCGTCTTGTCGGTCTGGCTCAGTACACGTTCCATGGTTTCGTAATAGAGACGCTGGCGGGTAACCTGGGGCGCAAGGCGGTATTGTTCGTACACCTTGTCGAACGCTTCGGCCTCACCTTCGGCCTGCGCCAGAACCTGCTGCGCATAGCCGCGCGCCTGGTTGCGGGCCGCATCGGCATTCTGTTCGGCGACCTGCACGTCGCGGAAGGCATCGACGACCTGCGCGGGCGGGTCGGCCTTTTCGATTTCGACACCCAGAACGCGGATACCCGCGCCATATCCATCCAGTGTCCGCTGCATGCGTTCGCGCACGTCCTGCTCGATCGCAGCACGGCCTTGGCCCGAGAAGGTTTCATCCAGTTCGGTTTCGGCGACGGAAGCGCGCATGGCGGCTTCCGCGGCCTCGTTCACCGTTTCGATCGGGTCGACGACGCGAAACTTGTAATTCGCCAGGTCGCTGATGTTCCAGCGCACGATGTAAGACAGGTCGACCAGGTTCTGGTCACCCGTCAGGATCAGTTTCGCCTGGTTGTTATTGCCCGGAATACGCACGCTGCGCACGCCTTCGACGTCTTCGACATCGACCGTTTCAATCGGGAAGGGCGCCGAGAAATTGAGGCCGGGTTCCATCTTGCGGGTATAATTGCCAAGCGTTTTGACAACGGCTTCCTGCTGCGGCCCGATGAGATGGAAACTCGTGGCCACCAGCCCGAGGCCGATGATCGCCACGACCGCAATCGGGAACCAGCTCTTGCCGCCCGGGCGCTGGGGGAAGCGGAAGTTCGGGCCGCCGGGACCACCCGGACCGCCGGTGCGTCGGGGACCCTCGGGGCCACGGCTTTTGAAGATGTCCTCGATATTCGGGGCGCGGCGGCCATCGTCGCTATTGCCGCCAGCGGGAGGGAGCCACGGATTGCGCGGACCCTTTGGCTTGTCGCCACCACCACTCGTGCCGCCTGGTTTATCGCCACCGTCATTGCCCCCGGAGCCTGAACCCCAAGGGCTTTTCTTGCCTGCCATTGCGAGGGAGATCCTCTGTCCTAACCCGTCCAAAATTCTCATGACCATTGTTATAGGTGTGGTTCCGCGGAAAAACAGGGGTTGCCGCGCGCTTTTCAATGCTACAGCAGCCGCGGCCATGAATTCGACCGATCCGAAATCGCTGTTTCCTGCCAGTATTGCCGAACGCGTTGCTACGCTGTCCCTTAAAGGTGGCCGCGCAATCGCGGTTGTCGATGCGGCCGGCATGGGTGAACAGGAGCGCGCCGAAATCGAGCGCGCGATAACCGAAATCCTGTCTCCCCGCGAAGACGTGAACGAGGTGCGCGTTGTGATGACCGCAGAACGCAAGCAGCGCCGGATCATCGCAGTCGGAAGTGGCAAGGGCGGGGTCGGCAAGTCGACCCTGACGGCGAATCTCGCCATCGCGTTCAAGCGGTCTGGCCGCAGGGTCGGTTTGGTCGATGCCGATATCTATGGGCCATCGCAGCCGGTCATCCTTGGCAATCAGGGTGTGAAGCCCGTTGCTCGGGACGAAAAACTGGTGCCCGTGGAAAGTGCGGCTGGCATTCCGGTGCTTTCGATGGGCCATCTGGTTGAGCCGGGCCGCGCGCTCGCCTGGCGCGGACCGATGGCAGGTAATGCGCTGTCGCAACTGATCGATGCGCACTGGGACGATGTCGATACGCTGCTGGTCGACCTGCCGCCGGGTACGGGCGATGTCCAGCTGACCATGCTCCAGCGGTTCAAGCCGATGGGCGCGGTTCTCGTCTCGACTCCGCAGGATCTTGCATTGATCGATGCTGCTCGGGCCGGACAATTGTTCGATCAAGCGGGTGTTCCGGTCATCGGTCTGGTCGAAAACATGGCGGGCTATGCCTGTCCGCATTGCGGCGAAGTCTCCGATCCTTTCGGGAAAGGCGGCGTCGAAGAAGCGGCAGCCCGGCTGGAGTTGCCGTTCCTGGGCCGCATCCCGCTCGATCTCTCCATCCGCGAAGGCAGCGACAAAGGCAATCCGCCGGCGAGTGGGGACGATGCACTCGCCAAGCCTTTCAAGGACATTGCCGCCAAGGTCGACGCATGGATTGGCGCGCAAGGCTGAACGATCTTCCGGTGACGCGGCGCCAGCTGATTGCTGGCGCGGCAGTCGGTGGCGGCCTGGCGGTCGGTTGGTGGCTATGGCCGCGGCATTATTCCAGCCCCCTCGCGCCTGGCCCCGACGAGCGCGACTTCGGCGGATGGATCACGATTGGAACGGACGGTGTTGTAACAGTAGCTGTCCCGCAGCTGGAAATGGGACAGGGAGTGACCACGGTCCTCGCGCAGGTCGCGGCGGTGGAACTGGGCGCAGACTGGCGACAGGTGGCAGTGGAACCGGCCCCCCCATCGGGCCTTTATGCGAATGTGCCGCTGGCCGCGAAATGGGCGTCGATTTGGTCGAACTTGCCAAGCATTGCCGACGATCCCGACAGCCGCCTGTCGGAAAATTTTGCTCGTTCCAACGCCTTCATCGCAACTGCGGACGGCACCTCGCTCTCTGCCTATGAACCTCCCTTGCGGGATGCCGCTGCCGCGGCACGCGCAATGCTGGCGATGGCTGCTGCCGAACGCTGGGGGATCGATTGGGAAGAATGCGAAGTCGAAAGAGGAATGGTCCGCTATGGCGACCAGAATTTCGGTTTCGGAACGCTGGTAACCGAGGCAGCAGCCTTCGAGCCTCCCAACCCTGCGCCCTTGCGCGTACAACCTGCGGCTGAGGATCCCAGCCCTGCCGAAGCCGAGCTTGCCCCGGCATTCCCGCGCCTGGATCTGCCTGCGAAGGTTGACGGCAGCTTCCTCTTCGCAGGCGATGTGCGTCTGCCGGGTCTGGTCTATGCGTCGATCCGCCACGGGCCGATCGGCAATCCAGACCTCGCGCGCTTCGACGCAGATGCCGCATCGAGCATGACCGGCCTCGTCGGTGTCGTTAAATCGAAGCGATACCTTGCAGCTGTGGCGACTAATTGGTGGACCGCGGAGCAAGCTCTCAAGCGTATGCGCCCGGTCTTCTCGGGCCCGGGCGCAATCCAGAGTGTTTCGGCAATCGAATTGCTCGAAGCGGCCCATGATAATGTGGCGCCCGAACGAACACTGGATATAGGCGATGCAGACGATCTGCTTGCGCGCCCCGATTATGCGCAAAGCTATTCGGTAGCTCCGGCTGTGCATGCAGCTATCGAAACCGCAAGTGCAACCGCGCGGTTCGACGGCGAAACACTCGAACTGTGGATTGCGGCCCAGGCTCCTGAACTCACTCGCCGCGCAGCCGCGAAGGCAATCGGCATTTCCCCGCAGGACGTGGTGCTATACCCGACCGCGAGCGGCGGCAGTTTCGATGCAAGGCTGGAGAAACGCCACGCAATCGAAGTTGCGCAAATCGCCAAGGAGATAGGCCGTCCCGTCAACCTCACCTGGCCAAGGGTGCAGGAACTGCAAACCGTTCCTGTGCGGACGCCGGTCAGCGCGCGACTGGAAGCGGCCTTCCTGCCCGCAACCGGCGGTCGTCTTGCGGCGTGGCGCAGTCGCCTTGCCCTGCCTGCAAGCGCGCGAGAGTTCGGTCAGCGACTGTTCGATAACAGGACTGTTCAGGCAGCGATCGAGAATGTTTCGGGGCAAGCCGATGCCATGGCCTGCGAAGGTGCAGTTCCGCCCTACGGGATAGAAAACGTCGCTGTCGATCACCTTCCCGTAACTTTGCCTTTTCCCACTGGGCGCCTGCGCGGCAATGCGCATGCCTACAATGCGTTTTTCACCGAAAGCTTCATCGACGAGCTTGCCGAACGTGCGGGTCGCGACCCATTTCTCTATCGCATGGAGATGCTCGGCCAATCGCCGCGCCTGGCGAACATGCTGCGACGTGCCACACGTCTCGCGAATTGGGACGGGGGGAGACGCGGGACAGGGCAGGGCCTTGCCTTGGTTCGCATGGGAGACGCCGAGATGGGCGGCGGGATTGCCTGCGTCGCACAGGCATCTCTTGGCGAAGGCGGCGTGCGGGTCACGCATCTTCACGCGGCAGTTGATATCGGTCGTGTCGTCAATCATGACATTGCGCGCCAGCAGATAGAAGGCGGATTGATCTTCGGGCTGTCGCTCGCGACAGGATCGAGCATTGCTTATGAAGATGGCAAGCCGGTGCCAAACCGCCTTGCCGGTCTGGCGCTGCCGACGATGGCCGATTGCCCGGAAATCGTGATCGAATTTCTGTCCAGTGACGCTCCTGCTTTCGATCCGGGCGAACTTGGCGTCGCTGTCGCGCCGCCAGCGATTGCTAACGCGCTTTATTCCGCGACCGGCGTGCGCTTCCGCCATCTGCCATTGCTTTCGGAGGGACTATGACCTGGCAACCGCAAAACCTGCCTGCCGACCACCCGCCTGTTAAATCCGGCGGGGTGGGCGTGCTCGTGGTAAATCTCGGCACCCCTGATGCGCCCGAACCGGGGCCGGTAAAACGCTACTTGGCAGAATTTCTTTCGGACCGCCGCGTGGTCGAAATTCCGCCGATAGCCTGGCAACCGATCTTGCGGGGAATCATCCTCAATACGCGTCCTAAGAAGAGCGCACACGCATACAGCCAGGTCTGGACCGAGGAAGGTTCGCCGCTTGCTGTCATCACGCGGCAGCAGGCCGAGGCGATGCAGCAGCGGCTGGGTGCGAACGTGACGGTCGACTGGGCGATGCGTTACGGCACGCCGTCTATCCCCGAACGGCTGCAGGCGCTGATGGATGCCGGGTGCGAGCGCATTTTGCTGGCACCGCTTTACCCGCAATATAGTGGCGCGACGACCGCAACGGTGGTCGACAAGGCAGCGGACAAGCTGAAGGCGATGCGTTGGCAGGCGAGCCTCAGAACCCTGCCGCCATACCACGACGATGCGGCCTATATCGACGCGCTGGCCAGCGATTTGTCGCGCCAGCTCGATGCGCTTCCTTTCGATCCGGAAGTGCTGCTGCTGAGCTTTCACGGCATGCCGCAGCGCACCCTCGATCTGGGGGATCCTTACCACTGCCACTGCCAGAAAACGTCTCGCCTGCTTCAGGAAAAACTGGAACGACCGGGACTGCGGTTTCGCACCACATTCCAGTCTCGTTTCGGGCGTGCGAAGTGGCTGGAACCCGCGACGGACATCGTGCTGGAAGAAGAAGCGAAGAGCGGTACGAAGCGCCTTGCTATCGCGGCGCCGGGCTTTTCCGCCGATTGTCTCGAAACACTGGAAGAGCTCGCGATACAGGGGAAAGAGCAGTTCACCGAGGCCGGCGGCGAGCAGTTCGCAGTGCTTTCGTGCCTCAATACCAGCGATGCCGGGCTCGCCATGCTGGAGCATCTTTTGCGGCGCGAACTGTCAGGGTGGATTAACGAATAGAAATTACTTACAATAAGGTAAGTTGTCAGGAGCTACCTAATGGCCACCCTCGCGCCGCACCAACCCGTCGAAGCCACGCCTGCCCACTGGACCGAAGGTAATCCGGCGCCTGACGCCCTTGCGCATATCCCTGGTGAGGGCGGCTGGCCGATTGTCGGCAACACGTTCAAGATGCTGGCCGACCCGCATGGCATGGCGAAAAAGATGGTTGCCAAGTACGGCAAAGTTTACAGGAACAGGGCGTTCGGTGGCTGGAACGTCGCCTTGATCGGTGCGGATGCGAACGAACTCGTGCTGTTCGACCGCGAAAAGCTGTTTTCGAGCGAACAGGGCTGGGGACCGATCCTCGACCAGTTGTTTCCCCGCGGGTTGATGCTGATGGATTTCGACCATCACCGCATGGATCGCCGCGCGCTGTCGATCGCGTTCAAGCCCGGCCCGATGCGCCATTATTCGGGCGCGCTGAACCGCGGCATCGCAAGGCGAATGGACGAGTGGGGCGCGGGCGAGATGGAGTTCTACCCCGCGATCAAGGAACTTACGCTCGATCTTGCCGCCGACAGCTTCATCGGCATTCCCTGGGGGCCCGAAGCGGACACGATCAACCGCGCCTTCGTCGACATGGTGCAGGCGAGCGTCGCGCCGGTGCGCAAGCCGCTGCCCTTCACGCAGATGAAGAAGGGCGTCGACGGCCGCGCCTATCTGGTGGACTATTTCACCAAGGAAACGCATCGCCGCCGCGCCGAAGGCGGAGGGCAGGACATGTTCAGCCAGTTCGCCACGGCGGAATACGACGACGGCAGCCTGATGCCGGTCGACGAAGTGGTCGACCACATGAACTTCCTGATGATGGCAGCGCATGACACGATTACGTCCAGCGCCACCTCGCTTCTCTGGCTTTTGGCAAAGAACCCCGAATGGCAGGACAAGCTGCGCGCCGAGATCGAAAGCGTGACCGGCGGTGTCGACGCAGACGGGCGGGTGCGTGACCTCGCTTACGAAGATCTCGGCAAGCTCGACCTGACGGAGATGGCCTTCAAGGAAGCGCTGCGCTTCATCCCGCCGGTCCCCTCGATGCCGCGCCGCGCGCTGCGCGAATTCGAATTCGGCGGATACACGATCCCGGCAGGAACGCCGGTGGGTATCAACATTCACTGGACGCATCATAGCGAAGAATACTGGGACGAACCGGAAAAGTTCGATCCCATGCGCTTCACGCCCGACAAGGTGAAGGCACGGCACAAATATGCCTGGGTCCCCTTCGGCGGTGGCGCACACATGTGCCTCGGCCTCCACTTCGCTTACATGCAGGTGAAGATCCTGATGGCGCAGATGCTCCCGCGCTACCGCGTGGAACTGTCAGCTGGCGATCCGGAATGGCAGGCCTGGCCGATCCCCAAGCCGAAAGACGGACTGAAGCTCACTCTCAAACCGCTTTGATTTCCGAGCCGAAGGCGCGGCCAGCGCGACTGCGCGCCCGCAGCGGGTGCGGCTTGCCGCACCTCTAGCGAGGACGAGCCGACGGATGTCGGCTCGCAATCAAAAGTCGATAGCGATTCCGTCCTTCACCCAGTCGCCGTAGCGCGTCGGGCTGAGGTCTTCCTCGTCCTTGGCCTTCTTCGGCGGGGGAGGAGGATCGTTGGTCCAGTGCGAGGGCTTCTCGAAGCCGTCGGGACGTTTGGTGGCGCGCTCGGTCATATTCATAGAATGCGCAGGCTGGCGCGCGGTTTCAAGTGCGCGTAAGGCGCGCAGCCGATGGCACAACCCCAAGGTATCCATGCCCGCCGCGCTGCGCTGCGCCTGCTCGATGCAGTGCTGCGCCGAGGCGAGACGCTCGACATCGCCTTCAATGGCGCGACCAAGGACGTGCGCAAGTTCGAGGACAAGGCGCTCGCCAGGGCTATTGCCAGCGAAGTGCTGCGCTGGCTGGTCGACCTCGATGCACTGATCGACAGCGCGACGAAGAAGCCGCTGCCCGACGATGCAAAGGCGCGCACGGTGCTGCGCATGATGCTCGCCCAGTGGCTGAGGCTCGGAACGCCGCCGCACGCGGTGGTTGCGACCGGGCTCGACATGCTCGCGGGCGGCCCGCGAAGGCTGGCCCATGGCGTGTTCTCGACGCTGACAGGGCGCGAAGCCTCACTGCCCGAAGTGCCGACCCTGCCGTTCGAAGTCGCCCGACGCTGGGCAGAGCGCGGTCCTGCCATCGCCGCTGGTCTCGCCGTTCCGCCGCCGCTCGATCTGACCCTGCGCGATCCTGCCGAGACGGAGCAGTGGAAGGTCCAGTTATCTGCCGACTGCCTGACGCCCGGCCATGTGCGCCTGCCGCGCGGCGAAAACGTCGAGAAACTGCCCGGGTTCGCCGATGGCGCGTGGTGGGTGCAGGACCTCGCTGCTTCGCTGCCGGCCCGCCTGCTGGGTAAAGGTGAGGGGCGCCATGTGCTCGACCTGTGCGCTGCGCCCGGAGGCAAGACGCTGCAGCTTGCGGCGCAGGGCTGGCAGGTCACTGCGCTCGATATCTCCAAGCGCCGCCTCGACTTGTTGAAGGAAAACCTGAAGCGCACGGGCCTGAAAGCCGGAACCATCCGCGCAGACGCACTGAAGTGGGAGCCGAAGCACCGGTTCGACGCGATCCTGCTCGATGCACCCTGCACCGCGACCGGTACTGCCCGCCGCCATCCCGATGTCATCCACCGTATCGGTGCACGGCAGATCGAGGAAATGGCCGAGCTACAGGCAGCCCTGCTCGAACGCGCACAAAACTGGCTCAAGCCCGGCGGGACGCTGGTCTACGCAACTTGTTCGCTGGAAAAGGAAGAAGGGGAGCGGCAGACCGAAAACGTCTCACTCACACCTGTCCCCGTGACCCGCGAAGAATTGCCCGCGGGCCTCGGGCCAACACGAGATGGCTGGCTCCGTACCGATCCGGGAATGCTCGCGGACGAAGGTGGCCTCGACGGCTTCTTCATCGCCCGCTGGCGCGCCGGCTAGGCCTTCAAGCGACTGAGTGGCAGCAGGATTAACCTGCCGTGCCTATCGCCTCCGCCAGTTCCAGTCCGGACAGGTAAGCTGCTTCGACGCGGGGCGCGATCAGCCAGTCGCCGCATACGCCGACTTTGTTCCGGCTGTCCCACCAATGCCCTTCAGCCGCGCTGCCGGACCTGGCATAGCGCCAGCGGTGCGCGGTCTTCGTGAGAACCGGCGGAAGGTCTCCGCCGACCTGATTGGTGAAAGCGCCAAGCAAGACTGCCGCGACCGAAGCGGCATCGTCTTCCAGGTGCTGGCGTGACCACGCCGGTGAACCTTGCACGACCCAGCATTCGTCGGATTCGCGACCCGGCTTGCTGTTGTTCCGTGCAGCCCAGCCGATCGGTCCGTCCTCGCGAATGGTATCGCCTTGGAACTGCACCGGGCTTTCGAAGGCGACCATCAGGGTCCAGCACGGGTCGGATACGGTGCGCGCGGCAAGGTCCGATGCGACGGGTGCAAGCTCCGACAAGAGGGGCGCCGCCTGTTCGGCGGGCACCGCTACGACCACTGTGTCGAAACGGGCGTCGGGAGTGCCTTCGCCCACCAATTGCCAGCCACCGTCGGCAGGTTCGATGGCTTCGACCCTTGTCCCGAACCGGACATCGAGGCCGTCACTCATGGCTTTGAGAGGGGCATTCATTGCGGGGGTGCCGACCCACGCATCCTTGCCTGCCGTGTCCCAGCGGGCGACGACGCCCATTTGCTCCCACTCGTCGACCTGCGTCTGGAAACGCTGGTCGCGCGCCGTGAAATACTGCGCGCCGTGATCGAAGCGCAAGGTGCGTCCTTCGTGCTCGATCCGGCGCGACGCCATGCGTCCGCCCGGTCCGCGCCCCTTGTCGAACAGGACCACGTCATGGCCGAGCGCGGCCAGCCGCCTGGCGCAGCTCATTCCGGCCATTCCGGCCCCTATCATCGCAACGTTCACCGGCAGGACTTCTCAGGCGTCATCCTTGAGGTATTTCTGGAAGCTCTTGCGCAATTTCATCAGCTTGGGGGGTATGACCGCCAGGCAGTACGGATTGCGCTGGCCTTCGCCCTCCCAGTATTCCTGATGATAATCTTCCGCCGGGTACCATTCCCCGGTTTCCACGGTGGTGACGGCTTCCTGGCCGGGATGGTCTTCGTTCCAGCGAGTAATTGCCGCGTGCGCTTCATCTTCCTGCCCTTCGAGCGGGAAAATGGCGCTGCGATATTGCGTGCCGACATCATTGCCCTGCCGGTTGAGCTGGGTCGGGTCGTGCGTGCCCATGAACACATCGAGAAGCTGGGCCAGCGAAATTTGCGTATCGTCGAAGGTAACCCGCACGCCTTCGGCATGGCCCGTGTTGCCGCTGCACACTTCCTTGTAAGTGGGGTCGGGCTGGTGCCCGCCGATATAACCGCTCTCGACCTCGCTTACGCCGATCACGTCTTTCATTACCGCCTCGGTGCACCAGAAGCATCCACCGGCAACGATTGCCTGCTGTGTAGCCATGTCTCGTCAGTCTCCTAATCTTCGAGGGCGAGATAGGAAGCCGCCCGGCACTTGTCATCCACCCGGTGCGCGTTCAGACAGCCTCACGGAAATTTCCGGAGGAGAGAAACGATGCGCCTGATGATGACTGCCGCCGCCGCCCTGCTTGTAGTACACGTCGCCAAACCAGGTTTTCTGCGCCGCTTCCATCGCCGCATTCTCGGCCGGCTGGTCCGGATCGCCCGGCAAGGGCCGCGCGCTCGGTGTTGGCGAAGTGAAGTTCACCGGTGAGATCACGCCGGACAAGAAGCTCGTCAAATACGTCATCGACATCAAACGGGTGCGCCGCGGCAAGCTCAATCTCGGCATTGCCGATGGCCGCGTCTATGTCGACGGCGAACATGTCTACACCGCGCTCGACATGAAGGTCGGCCTCAAGAATGTGATGGATGGCGAAGCCGGGATTCCGGGCGCTTG
>CATMNW010000048.1 GCA_950071875.1 uncultured Erythrobacteraceae bacterium
TGCGAAAACGCGCAGTCACACCGGTCCCGCCGGCTTCGTCGATCGCAGCCTGCGATTTCTGTTCGAGAGATGCGATGAACCCGGGCGCCATCGGTTCCGCCAGGAAATAGGCGCTGGTGCCCACGAGGGCCGCACCGGCAAGGATGGCGAGGGAAGGGCGGATCGACATTGCCTGCGGCTCTTAGCCGCCTGTCGACCCGCCTGCCAAGGTCGCTATTCCAGACCGTCCGCAGTCTTGACCAGCTGGACAAACTCCTGCCGCCAGAAATCGCGCTGGTCGCCTGCGAGGTCGGCAACCTGCGAATAGGAGTAATCGGCCAGCATGCTATCACCGCGCAGCTTCTGCCCGAAGGCTGCCACTGCACTTGCGAAGGCGAAATCGCCGCTCGGCGCGCGCGTGGTGCGCAGTGCGGCCGCCGGAAGCGTGTAGGTCAGCAGCGAGGACTTCTCGCCGTCGGGCAGTTTGTAGCGCAGCTTGATGTAGGCCGCCTCGGCCGCCAATTGGTTCGCCCGGGCATCGGGCTCGTCCTCGTAGCGGCGCGACGAGATCCAGCCCTTTGCCCCGACAGGCACGACTTCGTAGAGTGCAGTGACCTGGTGCCCTGCGCCAATGTCGCCCGCATCGATCGCGTCATTGTCGAAATCTTCTTCGCGCAGGATGCGGTTCTCGTAACCGACCAGGCGATACTGGCTGACCACGGCAGGATTGAATTCGACCTGGATCTTCACGTCCTTGGCGATGGTAAAGAGCGTTGCGCCCATCTCGTCGCCAAGCACCTTGCGGGCTTCCAGCGCGCTGTCGATGTATGAGTAATTGCCGTTTCCGTTATTGGCGACCTGTTCCATCATAGCATCGTTGAGATTGCCGCGACCGAAGCCGAGTACCGACAGCGTCACGCCGGTTTCGCGCTTTTTTTCGATCAGTTCGACAAGCGATTCCCGATCCGACGTGCCAACGTTGAAATCGCCGTCGGTTGCCAGGATCACACGGTTCACTCCGCCTTCTATCCGGCTGGCTTCGGCTATGCGGTAGGCAAGCTCGATACCGGCACCGCCAGCGGTCGAACCACCTGCGTTCAGCTGGTCGAGGGCATCCTTGATCCTGCGTTCGTCATTCGTCGGTTCCAGAACGAGACCCGCCGCCCCCGCATAGACAACGATCGACACGCGGTCCTTGTCGGTCAGCATGCCCGCCAGCTGGCGCATGGCAGTTTTGACCAGTGGCAGCTTGTCCGGGCTGGACATGGACCCGGAGACATCGAGGAGGAACACGAGGTTGGCAGGCGGCCTGTCCTGTTCGGGCATCTCATATCCTTCAAGCCCGATGCGAACGAGACGTGCCTCGCTGTTCCAGGGACTGACGGCCACATCCGTATTGACGGTGAAGGGTTGGTCGGTGGTGTCCGGCCTCTGGTAATCGTAGCGGAAGTAATTGACGAATTCTTCGGTCCGCACGGCAGCCTTGGGCGGCATCTGGCCTTCGGAAATGAAACGGCGCGCATTGGTGTAGGCACCAGTGTCGACGTCGACCGAAAAGGTCGAGACGGGCTCGTTGGCCACGACCTTTACCGACGAGACCTCCTCACCCTCGTACTGGTCACGGCTGGGCGGGGTCGGCACGAAAACAGGCGGGAAATACCGGTAGCCAGGATCCACGATCACGGTGCCGGTCTCTGCATCCACTAGCTGGTCGGACGTTACGACCGATACCGGTGCGGCAGATTCCTGCACGCTTCCGTTCGCGATCCGCGCCCCGGTAACGATTACCGTCTGAGGCGCGGCATAGCCCTGCGAGGGCGGCGGTGGCGGTGGCGGTGGAGGAGGAGGTGGAGGCGGCGCCGTGCGCCCATTATCCGCAGCCCCTGTCTTGGAACCGGTCAGGACGATCTCGTCGCCCCCGCTTTGGGAAGCGCATCCGGCAACAAGTGCGGCAGAAGCGCAGGTGGCGGCAAAAATGGCGAAACGCATGGGCAGTCCTCCCCGATAGTTCGGGTATCGATTACCTGTCCGGGCACTGAACATCGACTGAACGTTTCAGAAGAGCGATGAAACGATCAGGTCTCTGCCGGTTCGTCTTTGTCGAGATTACGCCTGAACAGCACCCGGTCTTCGGGTCCGAAGCCGCGTTTCCAGATCACGAAGCCATAGATACCGAGAATTGCCGGAATGCCGACAAGCAGTTCTGCCCATTCTGGCAGCCGTGTCGCCAACCATCCTACCAAGACAGCCGGTGCGGCTGCCCAGACCAGCGGCCAGCGGAATGTGTTGATGGCATGTCCGAGTATTTTCGAAAGCAGTACCGCTTTCACAAGGCTTGCCGTACCGAGCGCCAGCATCAAGGCGATAGCGGCAGCGGCGGCCTTATAGGCCTCGCCGTAACCGCCGCGGATCATGACCTGGATCAGGATCACGGTCAGCACTGCCTGGAAGGCGATTGTCGCAATCGAGATCCACAGGTTGCGGACCCGGGCGACATAAACCAGCACGGCTTCCGAAACGACCGCCGTTGCCGCAACGACTTCAGCGACCAGCAAGAAGGCCAGCGCGCCGGTACCACCGACGAATTCCGGTCCCACAAGACCCATGACCGCCTCGCCCGGAACGCCGAGTGCCAGCGCGATCCCCGCCTGCATTGCCACGATCCAGAAACCGACCTGGCAGATCTGCCGCGCAATCGCTTCGTAGTTTTTCGTTTTCAGGTTCTTGGTGATTACGGGGCCGAGAATGGGCTCGAAACTGGTCTTGAGTTTCTGCGGCAGCGAAGCGACCTGCTGGGCGATGTAGTACACGCCGACTGCTGTGGGAGCGGCGAACAGGCCGAGGATGAAGATGTCGACGCGGCGCGTTCCCCATTCGATGGCATCCGCCGTCGCGAGGGGTAGCGCGCGCATCGTCATCCTGCCCATCTGTACAGGATGCGGCCGCCAGTCGCGCGGCAGCCCATAGCTTCGGTAGAACGACCACATTCCGGTAGCCAGGCCGGCGTAGATCGATGCAAGATACGCCATTGCCAGACCGGAATCGCTGACACTGGGCCAGAAGTAGAACGCACCCGCCATGATGGAGATTGTCCACGGCTCGACTACTGCCCTAGCGCGAACGGTCGTCGCGATATCGTATTTGTAAGCCTGCGCGGCCAGTACGATCTCGGTCAGTGCATAACCGGGTATCGCAAGCACGATGAAGCGGTCGAGATCGGTGAAGTCGCCGCTGGGGAACAGTGGGGCAGGAACGAACCAGAAGAAAGCGGCAGCCAGCGCAGAGAAGACAAGCGCCAGCAGCATGCCGTCATGGACGAGATTGGACGGGGGAGAATCTTCGCCGTCGGCCAGGCGCTGCGCGAGGCCTCTCTTCTCGCCCATGGCGCAAACCAGCGCGACGAGTTCCACCACCACTAGCGCCGAAGCGAAGCGACCCAGTGCATCGGGCCCGTAAAGACGGCCGGCGATGAACAGGAAGGGCAGGCGCGCCACGAGGCGCAGAATGAATCCGAAGAAATTCTGTCGCCCACCCTTGGCCAGGGCAGACATGTCATCGTCGGGTTTTTCGCTTGTCACTCGGCCTTGCCCTGTTCGGCGCGCAATGGCCGCGACAGCAGATCGGAGACTACCTCGCGCGGCGTATCGCCCTTGAGCAGGCCGTATACGGCAGTAACGATCGGCATGGCGACACCATGGCGGGCGGAAAGCTCGACGAGCACGGGTGCCGTATGGGCACCCTCGGCCACCGTATGGCGATCCGCCATGAGGTCCTGCGCCTTGCGGCCTTCGCCGAGCGCCTTGCCGAGCGAAAAGTTGCGGCTCGAGGTGGAGGAACAGGTGAGCACGAGATCGCCCAGTCCGCACAGCCCGGCAAGGGTTTCCGCCCGCGCGCCCAATGCCTCGCCAAAGCGCAGCATTTCCGCATATCCCCGTGCAATCAACGCTGCTCGGGCATTCTGGCCCAGACCCAGCCCGTCAACCACGCCGCACGCTATTGCGAGCACGTTCTTGACCGATCCGCCGATTTCGGCGCCGGTCACGTCGTCCGAATAATAGGGCCTGAAAGTCTGGCGTGCGACGACTGGAGCGATGCGGTCCCATTGTTCTTCGCCTTCGGCGCAGGCCAAGGTCACGGCGGTCGGCAGACCGGCAGCGACCTCGTGCGCGAAAGTCGGGCCTGACAGCACCGCGATCGCGCTTTGCGGCGCCGCTTCCCTTGCGACATCGTTCATCAGACGGCCGGAACCTGCCTCGATCCCCTTGGAGCACAGCAGCAGGTCGCGAGGGTGCGAAGGCATGGCGGAAAGCACGCTACCCATGTGCTGCGCCGGCGTGACCACCAGAAGCATGTCGAGCGCGGCCATTTCGGCAAGGTCCCCGGTCGCGCGGATGTTTTGCGATAGTTCTGCCGACGGCAGAAACAGGGAGTTGGTCCGGGAGGAATTGATCTCCTCAACCAGCTCTTCCTCCCGCGCCCAGATCGCTACCTCGCGGCCATCGCTCGCGAGCATCTGGGCAAGCGCCGTGCCCCATGCACCTGCTCCGAGTACGCCGACGCTGCTCATGCCTTTACTCCTGCACCACGAACGGGTTCGGCCGCGGGGTCCAGCGGCCAGCGCGGCCGTGCGGATATGTCGAGAGGGTCGCTCTGCCCCAGACGTTCGATACCTGCCCAGGCGATCATGGCCGCATTGTCGGTACACAGTTTCGGTGGCGGGGCCGCAAACCGCATTTCGTGATCAGTAGCCAGCTTTTCCAACGCGGCGCGAACGACCTTATTGGCCGCAACCCCGCCGGCAACGACCAGAGTATCGACATCGCCCATGGCTTCGAAGGAAATGCGCAACCGGTCGGTTACACAATCGACGGCTGCCTGCTGGAAGCTCGCTGCGATGTCGGCGGTTTCATACTTGCCGCTTTCATGTGCACGAAGCACCGCGCTTTTCAGGCCGGCAAAGGAAAAATGCGGCTCTCCGCTACCAACCATGGGTCGCGGTAAGGGGACAGCGGCAGAATCGCCTTCGAGCGCGGCCCGTTCCACAGCAGGACCGCCGGGAAAACCAAGGCCAAGGATCTTGGCGGTCTTGTCGAAAGCCTCGCCCAATGCGTCGTCGATCGTGGTTGCAAGGCGGCGGTATTCGCCGACGCCTTCGACCTTCAGTATCTGGCAGTGCCCGCCGGATACCAGCAGAAGGGCATAAGGAAAGTCGATGCTTTCGTCGGCCAGCCTCGGGCTCAGCGCATGGCCTTCCAGGTGATTGACTGCGATCAGGGGCGTGTCTGTCGCCATCGCCAGCGCCTTGGCACTGACCAGCCCGACCATCACCCCGCCGATGAGGCCCGGCCCTGCGGTCGCGGCGATCGCGTCGCAGTCGCACAGGTCGATGCCTGCGTCCTGCAACACGCCTTCGATCATCGGGGCAAGCCGTTCAGCATGCGCGCGCGCGGCAATCTCCGGCACCACGCCGCCGAAAGGCGCGTGTTCAGCGTCCTGCGACGCGATGCGCTGCGCAACGATGCGCCGCTCGCTGTCGACCAGCGCGACTGCGGTTTCGTCGCAGGAGCTTTCTATGCCGAGAACCAGTGCCATCCCGCTTCCCCTTAGCGGTATGGCTCGCTAGGGCAAGGATGCCCATGCCCGACACCCCCCTGATCCGCCTTGGAACCCGCCGCTCTCCGCTCGCCATGGCGCAGGCCCACGAGGCCCGCGCCCGACTTTGTGCCGCGCATGGTTGGGACGAATCGGCCGTCGAGCTCGTTCCTGTCGTTGCCAGCGGCGACAAGGTTCAGGATCGTCCACTGGCAGAAATCGGGGGCAAGGCCTTGTGGACCCGCGAACTCGACCAATGGCTGCTCGAAGGGCGCATCGACGCCGCCGTGCATTCGATGAAGGACGTCGAGACGATCCGCCCTGATGCAATCACCATAGCTGCCATCCTGCCGCGGGCCGACAAGGCGGACAAACTGCTTGGGGCAAGCTCGATCGAGGATATTCCGCAAGGTGCGCGAGTGGGCACCAGCGCACCGCGCCGGGCAGCACAGCTCCTGCATGCGCGGCCCGATCTGAAAGTCGTCGGCATACGCGGGAATGTCGCCACGCGAATGGCCAAGCTCGAGCGCGGAGAGGCGGATGCGACGTTTCTCGCTGCCGCGGGGCTCGATCGGCTCGGCGAAGGAAGCATCGGCGTGCGATTGGAGCCCGACGAGTGGCTGCCTGCACCGGCGCAGGCTGCTATAGGACTGGAATGCCGGACAGACGATGCGCGAGTGCGCGATCTGGTCCAGGCAATCGATCATGAAGCCAGCCATGCCGAAATTACGGCTGAGCGCCGCCTGCTCGAAGGCCTTGGCGGATCGTGCAGCAGCCCCATAGCCGCGCTTTCCAAGAGCCGCGCCGGGCGTATCTCCCTGCAGGCTGCAATTTACAGCCCCGACGGCGCCATACGCATCGCGGGCGATGCGGAGTTTGCAGCAGGCGACATGCAAACTCCTGCAGATCTTGCGAGAAACCTCCTGGAAAGAGCGCCGCAAGCGGTCGCTGTGCATTTCGGGCAGCCGGCATGAAGCCGCTTTTCCTGTTTCGTCCCGAACCGGGCTGGGCCGTAAGCGCCAAGTCGGCAGAAGACATGGGGCTCGAGGTTTTTGGCGCCCCGCTTTTCACGATCGAACCCGTTGAATGGCGTGCACCTTTGCCCGGCGATTTCGACGGTCTCCTTGTCGGGAGTGCCAACGTGTTCCGTCATGGTGGTCCGCAACTCAAGAAGTTCGACAAATTGCCTGTCCATGTCGTCGGTGAAGCCACAGCCGCAGCGGCGCGCAGCGCGGGCTTTCTCATCGGACGGACCGGGCGGGGCGGCCTGCAGTCACTGGTCGACCAGCTCGGTACCCGCACCCTGCACCTTTTGCGGCTGGCTGGAGAAGACCGGGTAACCCTGCGCCTGCCCGATACGCTTTCCGTCGATACGACGGTGCTCTATCGCGCGGTACCGCAGGGGCTTTCGGATGCTGCTGTCGCCAATCTGCAAGACGGCGGAGTGGTCGCGTTGCACTCGGGCTCGGCTGCCCAGCGTTTCAAGGCGGAATGCGATACCCATGATCTGGACAGGGCGAAAATCGATCTTGTGGTGATCGGGCCGCGCGTAGCGGAGATGGTGGGCGCCGGGTGGCGATCCATCCACATTGCAGAAGCGCCGGGGGATACCGAGCTACTGGCCTTGGCGCGATCTTTGTGCCAGACCTCCTGAAGGGTAGAGGGAGACGTCCGGGCTAACGGGCGCATTGGGTCGCAGAACGGAATTACATGATCGATTACACACGTGCCGCGCGCAAGGGACCGTCAGCCAAGCCTGTCCTCGTCGCCGTGCTGGCAAGCTTCCTGCTCGGTGGGGCGATCGTCGGCTATGCGGTCTATTCGATGACCGGCGATGACCGGGAAACCGTATCCGCTTCGCAAGCCGAACCGACGATGCTCGCCAGCCCGACATCCGACCCGACCCCCACGCCAAGCGCTACTGCGAGCGAGGCGGCACAGCAGGCCGTGGAACGGGTCGCGGAACAGCAGGGCGGCATCGATCAGCGCCTCGCTGCAGCAGAACAGCGCCTGGCGCGGCTCGATCTGCAGGCCGAGGCCGCGGCCGGCAACGCAGCGCGTGCCGAAGGCCTGTTGATTGCATTTGCTACCCGCCGGGCCTTGGAGAAGGGGGCAGAGCTTGGTTACCTTTCGGACCAGCTGCGCCTGCGGTTCGGAGACGCGTTACCCAACGCAGTGGACACGATCATCCGCACCAGCCGCAATCCGGTCACCCTGGACCAGCTCATCGCGCGGCTGGAAGGCCTCGCTCCGCGGCTTGCAGAACCCGAAGGTTTGACGGGCTTTGCGCGTTTCAGCGAAGAAATGTCGCAATTGTTCGTCGTGCGGCGTGAAAGTGCTCCATCGCCCCAGCCGCAAAGACGTCTCGACCGCGCACGACTGTTTCTGGAAAGCGGTCGAACCGGGTCGGCTATTGCCGAGGTTCGCAACCTTCCGGGCGTCGACAATGCGGGTGGCTGGCTGCGCGATGCGGAACGTTATGCTGCTACGCAGCGGGCGCTCGACCTCATTGAGACTGCAGCGGTTCTCGAACCGCGAAACTTGCGTGATGGGGCAGGAAACCGGATCGAACAGGTCAGTCCGGCCGAAGAAAGCTAGGCTTTCAACAGTTCGGGTAGATCGCCCGAAATTCCGCGCGCTTCATCCATGAAGAACCGCTTCAGCCAGCCGGTGCGCTGAATCCCCGCCATCCCGAAACGGCGCACGGCGCTGGCGGCCTTGCCCGGAACTCCGAATATCCGCGTCAGGCTATCCGTCGCGCCCATCACCATGATCGAATCGAGGGCGCGCCATTTTTCGTACTTGGCCAGTACCTGCGCATCGCCGAGATCGAGGCCGAGGCGCGCAGCTTCGTCCAGTACGTCCACCAACGCGCCCACGTCGCGCAGGCCCAGGTTCAGGCCCTGTCCTGCGATGGGATGCATTCCGTGCGCGCTATCGCCAACAAGAGCGAGGCGGTGCTCGACGATTTTGGCCGTGTGCTGGAAGCTGAGCGGGTATGACGAGCGCGCGCTATTGATCGTTAGCTCGCCAAGAAGATCGCCCATGCGCTTGTAGACTTCGGCCAGGAAGGCGCGGTCTGACAGCTTCAGGACGCCGGCGGCATCCTTTTCATCCACCGTCCATACCAGTGCGCTGCGGTGTTGACCTTCCGGCCCGTCGAGCATCGGCAACAGGGCAAAGGGCCCGTCCGGATAGAAAATTTCCCACGCGACGTTTTCGTGGCTTTTCGTGTGGTCGATGCCGACGATCATCGCGCGATGGCTGTAGTCCCAGTTGGCCATCTTGAGGCCTGCTTCCTCGCGGCTGGGCGATGCGCGCCCTTCTGCCCCGACCATCAGCGCGGCTTCGAGCACGCGGCCATCGGCAAGTGTGGCGGAAACGCCGAATTCGCTCCGCTCGCGCGAGATGACATCGACTGGCGCATGCCATTCGATCAGTGGCTCATTCGCAGCCGCCTCGTGCAGCGCGAGGCGTAGCTGGCGGTTTGCGAACATGCGGCCCAGTGTACCCTCGTGCGGCTCGGGCGTGAAATCGAGGCGGCCCGCCTTCATCTGGTCGAGCACGGCAATCGAGGCGATGTCGCATCCATGCGGCTCCAGCTGGTCCTGAAGACCGATATGGCGGAACAGTCGCCAGCTCGCGGTCGAGATGGCCGAGGCGCGGCCGTCGAAGCCCTCCGCCGTGAGGGTGGCTGGATCGGCACGATCGACGAGGTGGCTGGTGAGCCCCTTCTTCGCTGCGGCCAGTGCCAGTGTCATGCCCACCAGGCCGCCGCCCAGGATCAACAGGTCGCGCTTGTCTGTCATGGGACGTGTCCCTAGAGCGAGCCGCGTGACCCACGCAAGGATAATGGAGCGGATTGCGGCGCTGATAATGCTGGTCGCGCTGGCATTTACCCTGCCGGCAAGCGCCCAGAACGTCGTGCGTGGTCCCGGCAGCGACCGGATGCCGGTCGACCTTGTGGCCGAAGGCGCCCCACAGCCCGGTGAAACCTGGATGGTCGCACTTCACTTCAAGCCGTCGACGCCCGAATGGCACGGGTATTGGTCGAACCCCGGGGATGCGGGTCTGGGCATGGCGTTGGACTGGACATTGCCGGATGGCTGGGAAGCGAAGAAACCGGTCTATCCTTTGCCCAAGCGCCTGATCATCGGCGACCTCATGAACCATGTCTACGAAGGCGATTATGCTGTTCTCGTACCGATCGCAGTTCCCGAAAGTGCTGTAGTCGCTGGCGTCGCTCCTATCACGGTTACGGCCAATTACCTTGCCTGCACCGACACCATCTGCGTGCCGCAGCAGGCTCGTCTGACGATCGATCCATCGACAGCAGCAGGGGATGCGCGTTTTGGCCAATGGCGCGCAGCGATTGTTCCGCCACTCGACAGCCGGGCGCAATTCGAATTCAGCGATACGCGATTGAGGATCGGGATCCCGGTCCCCGCCGAAACCGCGCTTGGCGACCTGCACGTGTTCCTTGGCACGGGCGAACTGGGTAAAGGGGACAAGCCGGTCTACACCGGTGTCCAGACCTTCATCAGCGAAGGAAACCTGCTGGTTGCGGAATTGCCGATCGAAAGGATCGTGGTTCCCGACAATGTCGAACTGGCAGTTGAGCCCCGGCCTGACGAGATCACCGGCATACTCGACCTCGGTAACGGGCGCGGCGTTCGCTTCACTGCGATGCCCGGTGATGTGCCCCTGGAGGGGATTAAGCCTATTCGCGGGGGCGGGGCGGAGCCGGTGCTGTGGCAATTGATGCTGGCGGCGCTGGTCGGAGGGTTGCTGCTCAACATCATGCCCTGCGTTTTCCCGATCCTGAGCCTCAAGGCGCTGTCGCTGACCAAGGCGGGCGGAGACGAGCGGACAGCACGCCGCGACGCGCTGGCCTATACGGCGGGCGTCGTACTGGCCTGCGCGGCATTGGGCGCGGCGATCCTTGTACTGCGTTCGTTGGGCGAGCAGGTGGGCTGGGCGTTCCAGTTGCAAGAGCCTGCCGTGGTGGTCGCTTTGTTCCTGCTGGCGCTGGCGATCACGGCCAATTTCCTTGGCATGTTCGAAGTGCCCGGCATGGCGATTTCGGGCGGAAAGCCTTCACAGGCCGGATCGTTCTCGACCGGCCTGCTGACAGCCTTCGTTGCGACGCCCTGCACAGGGCCATTCATGGCGGTGGCGCTGGGTGCAGCATTGGTGATCCGCCCGCTCCACGGGCTGATGGTCTTTCTGATGCTGGGAATCGGCCTGGCCCTGCCTTTCCTGCTGATTGGTTTCGTGCCCATGCTCCGCCGCCAATTGCCCAAGCCGGGAACGTGGATGGAGGCGTTCCGGCGCTGGATGGCGCTGCCAATGGGCCTGACAGCGCTGGCGCTTGGCTGGCTGGTCTGGCGAATAGGTGGCGGCGAATATCTTGCGATGGTGATCGGCCTTGGCTTCGTAACCGTGGCGGGATTGGGACTTGCGGGCCTATTCCAGCGCAAACGGGGAGGGGTTTTTGCAATTCTCGCCGCGCTGGTTGCAGTTCTGGGTCTGGGGATGGCATTGCTTCCGCGACCTCAAATGCAGATGATGTCGGCTAAAAGCCTGCTCGATCCGGTCGAATACAGCGAATCCGCGCTGGCAGAGGCGCGTGCTTCGGGCCGGCCGGTGTTCGTCTGGTTCACCGCCGACTGGTGTGTCACCTGCAAGGTGAACGAGAATATCGCCATAGAGCGCGAAGCTACCCGTGTTGCATTCGCAAACGCAGGCGTGATTGCGCTTCGTGGCGACTGGACC
>CATMNW010000049.1 GCA_950071875.1 uncultured Erythrobacteraceae bacterium
TGCGGGTGCACTGCTTGCTTTGCTGGTTGGCTTCACCGTGCACGCTGCGATGGTGGATGCGGTTCGCGCGCCGGGCGATCTCGTCTCGATAGGATGGAGCGGCCTGTTGGGACCCGCGCTGCCGCTATACGGCATTCATGTGACCACCTTACTGCAGACATTGCCGAGCTGGCTTGCAGGGACGCTCGGGGTGCTTGCCTTGCTCGGCTGGCTCGGGGCGGGTGGCCGGCTGGGCATGTTCGCGGCGCTGTGGTTCGCAAGCTTCATCACTGCCGTAGCGCTGTTCGCGCGGCAGGATAACTTCTACTGGATGGGGCTGTTCATTCCCGCATATGGTGTCGGCCTCGCCCTTATCCCAAAGGCTCTGGCCGACCTCGCGGCGAGCGTCAGGCAGCGGCCCTTGGCCAGCCCCATGACCGCATCGCAATGATGATGACGATGCAGTGGAAAGCTTCCACCGCCATCGGCACCATCCAGCCATCATAGGGTCCTGACGCGATCACGTTGATGAAGCGCCCCGTGAACGCAATGCCGAACAGGCCCAGTGCCGGGAAAAGCCAGTCGCCCCGCCGTTTCCATGCGCCGAGCGCCAGCGATATGGCCGTCACGTAGAAAAACGCGGTCATGTCCCCGCGCAAGGTCGATTCTCCGTGCGTCGTGGTGATGGAAAGGCCGAAATCGGCGCCCGAACTTGCCGGATCGATCAGGAACCCTGTTCCGATCACCAGGTCGAGTATCGCCAGCGCCAAGAGTATCGCGCTCAGGATAACATGCATGAAAAGTCCCCTGTTTCCCAATTCTTCACCATGTAACGTTAGGCCGAATCGCGCAAAACGCCAGTGTTGGACGCTGGCATTGACGGACGGGGGGCGCTAGCAAGCGCATCGATGAGCTTATGGGAATGCATTCGCCGCTCCGCGTGGTATCGCGTGGGCATGACGCAAAAGAGGGATCGGGCCGCATGACCGGGCCAAGGATCCTGCTCGTCATCGGCGGTGGCATAGCCGCCTATAAATCATGCGAACTCGTTCGCCTCATCCGCAAGGCCGGCGGTTCGGTGACCTGCGTGCTGACCAACGGTGGCCAGCAGTTCGTGACGCCGATGGCACTTGCCGCATTGTCCGAAAACAAGGTGTACACTTCGCTCTTCGATCTCAAGGACGAGGTCGAGATGGGTCACATCCAGCTGAGCCGCGAAGCCGACCTCGTCGTGGTCTGCCCTGCGACTGCGGACATGTTGGCCAAGATGGCGGCCGGCATTGCCGACGATCTTGCGACCACGTTGATCCTCGCAACTGACAAGCCGGTTCTGGCCGTTCCGGCGATGAATGTGAAGATGTGGGAGAACCCCGCCACGCAGCGCAACGCCGACTGGCTGAGGCAGGCCGGTGTTTCTGTGATGGACCCTGACGAGGGTCCGATGGCCTGCGGTGAATTCGGTCCCGGCCGCATGCCAGAACCGCCGGCGATCCTTGCACGCATCGCGGACGAGCTCGACCTCGACATCGAGGTGCCCGAACTGGTCACGATGAAACAGGCCCAGCTGGCCGCGCCCGAAACTGTCGTAGATCAGGCGGCTGCAGGCAGTGACGAAGCGCTCGAGCCCGAAGACGAGGAAGAGATCGAAAAGAGCGGCGGAGGCCTGGGCGGCTTGCTGTCCATGATCATCCCACGCTCGACCGAAAAACGGAGCCATGACGAGATCGAGGCCGAGCTGGAGGAGTTCGACGACTTCGACGATGTTCCCGAGCCCGACATGCCCGACGAGGCTCCCGAAATGCCCGAAGGTGCATCGCCGATCCTCGCACGCAAGGGCAAGGCAGCCGCAGCACCGCCGACCGATGGCGAGGCCATCAATCACACGGTTGCCAAGAAAGACATGCGGGCCATGCCTCAGCCGATGGCAGACGATGTCGAGACAGAGGAAATCCTGCCGCAGCCGGTGCCCTTCGACCAGTCGCCGCTTGCCGGGCAAGCCGCTTTCGATCCCGATCCCGAGCACCGCCCGCTTTACGGCAAACATGTTCTGATAACTGCCGGCCCGACTCGCGAGCCGATCGATCCGGTGCGCTATATCGCCAACCGTTCGAGCGGGAAGCAGGGCTTTGCCCTGGCCGCGATGGCGGCTTCCGCAGGTGCCCGCGTCACGCTGATCGCGGGGCCGGTCCACCTGCCGACGCCTGTTGGCGTAGACCGTATCGATGTGGAAACCGCCGACGATATGGCAGAAGAGGTTCGCCGCGCGCTTCCGGTAGATATTGCATTCATGGTCGCCGCCGTGGCCGACTGGAAGAGCAAGCATGTCGCAGGTGAAAAAATGAAGAAGCGCGGCAGCGCCCCGCCGGCCCTGCTTCTCGCGGAGAATCCCGACATCCTTGCCAGCACAGCTGCAGGCCGCAAGCGTCCGACATTGCTCATCGGCTTTGCTGCCGAAACGGAAAACGTCGTCGAAAACGCCAAATCCAAACGCAAGCGCAAGGGCGCCGACTGGATCATCGCCAACAACGTGGCCGAAGTTGCCGGGGAAAGCGTGATGGGTGGCGACCTGAACCAGGTGCACATCGTTTCTTCCAACGGGGTGGAAAGTCTGCCCGAAATGCCCAAGGAAGATGTCGCACGCGAACTGGTGCGACGCGCTGCAGAAGCTCTCAATCCGGTAGAGGACGATGATGACCGATAGTGTTGGTGTGCGCGTGAAGCGTCTGCCGCATGGCGAGGGCCTCGACCTGCCTGCCTATGCAACCAGCGGCGCTGCGGGGATGGATGTCTTGGCAGCCGAGGATCTGACCCTGGAAAGCGGCCAGCGGCACGCTGTCGCAACCGGCCTGGCCATGGCCATACCGCAAGGGTTCGAAATCCAGGTTCGGCCGCGTTCCGGCCTTGCTCTCAAGCATGGTATCAGCGTGCCCAACAGCCCGGGTACGATCGACAGCGATTATCGCGGTGAATTGAAGGTCATCCTGATCAATCACGGAACCGAGGATTTCGCGATTTCACGCGGGGATCGTATTGCCCAACTGGTGTTGGCACCGGTTACGCAGGCGGAATGGGAAGTCGTCGAACAGCTCGACGAGACAAACCGTGGCGAGGGCGGCTTCGGTTCGACCGGCGGGCACGCGAAACTGACCTGAGCAGGCGAACGAAAAAGGGCGGCCCGATCCAGTGGCCGCCCTTTCAAATTGTCCCGTCCGGGAGATGTTCGATCTAGTCGATCCGTCGAACCGTTGTCTTTTCCGGTGCGATCGAGATGCGAAGCGTTTCTCCGGAGTTACCGGGGAAGTCAGTGAACATCGCTTCGACCAGATTGGGCACCAGGTACTGCAGCCGGTTGGAAGTCGACATCGCCTGCGCTTTGCCTTCGAACAGTCGCTCGCCGGTAGTCGCGCGGTCGATCTTCATGTCGATACCGCTGGTATAGACGGTGTAGCTGTCGATTTCCGGCCCGCCGAACCACGGATCGTAAAAGCCGTATCCCCAGCGGCTGCCGAAGGAGCGCGGACGGTAATAGCCGAGGCGCGACCGGTAGCCGAGGTGGCGACGATAATACGGGCGATAGCCATACCACGAGGAATAGAACGGATCATGGAAGCCGGTGGTGCGCACGCGCTCGCGACCCTTGTCGACCCCGTAGTCGAACCGCACCAGCAACGATGCATCGTCGGGCGAAACGGCCTGCGCATAGCCGAGACGCGCCATCTGCGCTTCGACCAGGTCGGCATAATGCGCAAATTCCAGCCCACCTGCCAGTGCAGGATCGTCCGCAACCACGAAATAGCTTTCGCCCTGCGGAGCGGGCAGTTGCGCCTGATAGCGCGATACGTCTGCCTTGAACGGGGTGGCGCAGGCGGCGAGGCCTGCCAGGATCATCGGAACGGAGGCGAGCTTGATAGTGCGCCCCCAACCTTTTTTACGGTCGGTCATGCTCAGTCCTTTTCGAACAAATGCGCTTCTACCACGAATGCGCAATTTTTCGCAGCCCGCCGCTTTTGCAAGGCACACTGCCAGTAACTGTGCATCGTTGTAGACCAAACGCCATGAACCCGGTTTGAATGCCGGGATTCACATTTGTTGCAAGAAAAGCCGTCAACTACCGCACAAGACCCAGCGCCCGGTATGTCGCATCAAGCGTCGGGCGGCTGAGCTCTCGCGCCTGTGAAGCGCCACGTGCCAGAATTGCATCGAGCGCCTCGCGATCGGCGAGCAATTCGTTGAAGCGGGTCGAGATGGGGCGCAAAGTCTCGACGAGCACCTCGCCCAGCGCGGGCTTGAAACTGCCGAAGCCTTCGCCGCCGAAGTCGCGCAATACATCCGCTACACTCGAATCGGTGACCGCCGCATAAATCGTCACGAGATTGAGCGCTTCGGCCCGCCCGACCAGACCGGCCTCTTCGCTGGGCAGCGGTTCGGGATCGGTTTTGGCCTTCTTGACCTTCTTCATCACCGTATCTGGATCATCAGCAAGCTCAATCCGGCTCATGTCGCTCGGGTCAGACTTACTCATTTTTTTCGATCCGTCGCGCAGGCTCATAATGCGTGCAGCCTGCGGCGGGGTGATCGATTCCGGAAGGGTAAAGACGGGTGCGTCCTCGCTCGCGAAATCATTGTTGAATTTCTGGGCGATATCGCGCGCCAGTTCCAGATGCTGTTTCTGGTCCTCTCCCACCGGGACATGCGTAGCCTGATAAAGCAGCACATCGGCAGCCTGCAGGACCGGATAGCCGAACAGCGCAATCGACTGGCCTTCGCGATTCTTGCCGGCCTTGTCCTTCCACTGCGTCATGCGGTTGAGCCAGCCCATCCGCGCGGTGCCATTCAGCAACCATTGCAGTTCGGCATGCGCGGGGACCTGGGCCTGGTTGAACAGCACGCTCTTTGCGGGGTCGATCCCGCAGGCCACGACCGCGGCGGCCATCTCAAGCGTGCTTTCGTGCAGTTCGGCCGGATCGTGCGGCATCGAAATGGCGTGAAGATCGGCAAGGAAGAACAGGCATTGTTCGCCATCGGCCATTTCGTCTTGCATGCGGACCCAGTTGCGGATTGCCCCGAGGTAATTGCCGAGGTGGAGATTGCCGGTTGGCTGGATGCCGGAAACTACGCGCATTTTAGATCAGGGCTCTCTTTTCTTGGTCAGGGTAACGATGCGTTGCCGGTCGATCGCGCCGATGGCGAAGGCCACGCCGAAATATACGGTTGCAGAACAGATCACGAGCGCCAGCAGCGCCCCGACCCGTGCAAACAGACCCGCCGAATACCATCCGGTTAGCAAATCGCGTGCGAACCACAAGGCAGCGCCCATTGCCGCGGCTGCGACGAGCTGGCGCAGGATCCGTCCGACAAGAACCAGCGGAATGGAATAATACCCGCGCTTCACGAGGATCGCGTAGAGATACGCAACGTTGATCCACGCCCCGATAACACTGGCAGCGGCTATCCCGACCACACCGTATTCGCGCGCCACCGCAAAGTTCAGCAGCACGAAAACCGTGAGCGAAATGAAGGCAGCGTAAACAGGCGTGCGCGTATCCGATCGCGCGTAGAAATTGGGCACCAGCACTTTAACAAGGACATAGGCGGGCAACCCGATAACGAGCGCAGCCAGCACATTGCCCGTCAGCTCCGCCTGTTCGGCGCTGAAACGCCCGCCCTGGAAAATCATGGTCACGAACGGCACTGCGCAAACAGCCAGTGCCACGGCTGCAGGGATCGTCAGCAGCATGGACAGCTCGATCGCATCGGACTGGATACGGTCCGTGCCTTCCTTGTTCTTCGCGCCGACGAACTTGGACAGGGTCGGCAGAATGGCGGTCGACAACGCAATGCCGATGATACCAAGCGGTAGCTGGTTCAGGCGGTCGGCATAATTCATGTAACTGATCGCGCCGCTGTCGAGCTGGTTCAGGAAGTAAAGCTGGACCAGCGTATTGATCTGGTATGCCCCGCCTCCGATCGCTGCCGGCAGTGCGATTATGGATAGGCGCTTCACCTCGGGCGTAATGCGCGGCCACAGCAGCCTGGGGCGAAAACCCTCCACCCGTGTCCAGTAATAGAGCCAGGCTAGCTGGATCACGCCCCCGGCAGTTACCGCCCAGGCTTGGCTGTATCCTACCTGTCGCGTCGTCCAGCCAAGGGCACCCGTGGCATAATCGCCGAACAGCAGCGCCGCGATCAGCACCAGGTTGAGTATGATCGGAAAACTGGCGCCAGGCGCGAAACGGCTGACCGAATTGAGCATGCCTGTGAAAAGGGTGACCAGGCTGACCAGCAGGATGTACGGGAACATGATCCGCGCAAAATCGACTTCCATCGCGAAAGTCGCCGGGTCGTTTCCACCATCGCCAAGCAGACGGATCACCCAAGGCATGGCCAGCATCATCGCGGCACAAAGCGCGATAAGCACCGGCAGGAATACGCTCAGCACATCGTCGGAAAAACTGCGCGCATCGTCGATGCCGCCGTCGCCTTGCAGGCGCTTCGAGAACATCGGCACGAAGGCAGCCGAGAATGCGCCTTCCGCGAAAAGGCGGCGGAAGACGTTGGGAATGATAAATGCCTGAAACCAGGCGTCGGTCACGGCATTTGCGCCCAGGACGCGCGCGAAAATCATCTCGCGCGCCATCCCGGCAACGCGGCTGACAAGGGTCAGCCCGCCGATCGTTCCGACGTTTTTGAGCAGGCTCATGCGTCAGAGCCCATCACGTATCGGGCTCGCTCAGGCGTCGCCTGCAGGCGGCGCACCTTCGCCTTGCTGGTCCTGCGCACGGGCAGCGAGCTGCTGCTGGTAGAGCGCACCGAAATCCATCGGGTCGAGCATGAGCGGGGGGAAGCCTGCATCGCGCGTCGCGTCGGCAATGACGCGGCGGGCGAACGGAAACAGCAACCGCGGCGCTTCTGCGAACAGGAAGGCGTGCGCATGTTCGTCCGGCAGGTTGCGCATGCCCATGAGGCCGCAATAGTCGAGATCGATCAAATACGCATTGCCCTGGCTCGTCTTCGCCGTGCAGGTGATCTTCAGGACCACTTCGTGGACTTCGTCAGCGACCTTTTCGGCGGCAATGTTGACCTGCACGTCGAGCTGCGGCTGCTCGTTCCACTGGAAGCAAGCCGGCGCATTCGGATTTTCGACCGACAGGTCCTTGATATACTGCGAGATCACGCCAGCGCTGGGCAGGTTGTCGGCACCGTTTGCGCCTGCTGCGGGATCCATGTTGAGATCGGTGAGAACGTCGCCTTCGTCGGCCATGTCTAATCGCTTTCCAATTATCCGAATTTCGTTGCCCCGGATGCCGTATCCGACCCGCCGGAACTTTGGTGCGCGCGCCTAGCACTGTCCGGCGCGCGTAGCAATGCGCCGACACACGCCAACCGGTCCACCGGCATCGTTCATCGCAGGAACATTGTCGGTTTGTAATTCTTCCCTATCTAGGGCAGGACAAATGTAGGAATGCCCCGGGCGCAGGACGCCCGCAGTACAAGCTGGGAAGCAGGTTATTTACGTGATCACCGAGATCGTCATCCTTGCCATGATCGCCGCCTTTTTGGGGCTGCGCCTCTATTCGGTGCTCGGGCGCAGGTCCGAGCACGAAGAAGAAGTGATTCCGCACCGTTTCGAACGCAGCGATGCGCCGGCCCAGCAAGAGGCCCAGCCGCGCGCTGCGGCCCAACCCGTTGCGCTTCGTTCGGGCGACAATCGCGCTCCCGCCAATGAAGCGGGCATCCGTGCGATCGCTTCGGCCGATCAGGGTTTCGACCTTCTCGCTTTCCTCGAAGGCGCGAAGGGGGCGTATGCCATGGTCCTCGAATCCTTCTGGAAGGGCGACAAGGAAACCCTGCGCGAACTGACGGACGACGATGTCTACGAAAGCTTTGCCGGTGCGATCGACGCGCGCGAAGCGGCGGGCGAGACTTTGGACAATCGGCTGATCCGCATAGAAGACGCCACCGTACGTTCTGCCGAACTCGACGGCCGGACGGCACGTATCGCGGTGCTGTTCGTGGCGGATATCGCCGCTGTCACGCGCGACGCTGACGGTAACGTGGTCGCCGGTTCGCTGGACGATGCGATCGAAAGCCGCGATGTCTGGACGTTCACCCGCAATGTCGGCTCGACCGACCCGAACTGGATTCTCGACGAAACCGACGAAGGCTGAGATCCCGCTGACCCATCTCCAGTCCACAAGAGGGTGGATGATGCGCACATTGATTTTGATTGTCGGAACGATCGCGCTCGCCGCCTGCGTTCGCGTAGTTCCGGAAGGCCAGCCCACGCGGACGCCCAATCCTCCGGAGATCCCCGCCGCAGGTGCAACGACTGCCGGCCTCGCGCAGGCTTCGGCTGGCCCTGCCGTCGAAAGCCTTGCCATCGGTAGTCCGGACGCCGGAACCGCTCTTGCCTCCTTTGCCGAATCCTGCCCCAAGATCATCGGTCGCGAAGACAGGAGCGGCCTGACGAACGGTGAAGACTGGCGACCGGCCTGCGAAGCTGCAGCCAATTGGCCGAACTCTGACGCAAGGCGTTTCTTCACCAGCTATTTCGAAACCTTGCGGGTCGGCGACGGTGCAGCCTTCGCGACCGGTTATTTCGAGCCGGAAATACGCGGCAGCAGGGTGCGGGCACCCGGGTACGATGTTCCGGTATATGCAATGCCGTCCGAACTTGTGCGCGCATGGCCGGCCGATATGCCGCAAGCCGAGCGTACCGGCCGCCCGCCGCTTGGCCGCTATGATGCCAAAGGCGATTTCGTGCTCTTCTACGAGCGTGCCGAAATCGAGCAGGGTGCGCTGGCGAACCGAGGGCTGGAGATCGCATGGGCTGCCGACCCGGTGGAGTTCTTCTTTCTCCAGATCCAGGGTTCGGGGCTGCTGCGCCTGCAGGACGGGTCGTTGATGCGCATCGGTTACGCGGGCCAGAACGGCCGCGAGTATGTCGGCATCGGGCGAGTCATGCGTGAACGCGGTCTGATCGGTGACGGCACGCCCTATGCTACCTCGATGCAGGGCATCATGGGGTATATTCGCGACAATCCGGCCGTTGGCGCAGAGATCATGCGGTTGAACAAGAGCTGGATCTTCTTTCGCGAACTCGACACCGACGGTCCGCTCGGATCGCTGGGCGTCCCTGTGCGGCGCGAAGCCTCGGTTGCGGTCGATCCCGACTTCGTCCCGTATGGTGCGCCGGTCTTCCTCGACATGGAGCATGACGTCGCGGATGGCCTGTGGATCGCACAGGATACGGGTGGTGCGATCAAGGGTGCGAACCGTTTCGATACCTTCTGGGGCAATGGCGCGGACGCGAGAGAAATCGCCGGCGGAATGAGTTCGCGCGGGCAAGCGGTCGTGCTGGTACCGCGCGGCACGGTTCAGCGCCTCGAATCAAGGCAGTGAGTTTCCCGCGGGGACTGTCGGATGAAGAAGCCGCCGCGTGGGAAACCCTCGCGGCGACGGTCGAACCGCTGCACCCGCTAAAGCCCCTGCAGCCCCGGCCACCACACAAGGCCCCGCCCCCCGCACCCAGGCCTGCCCCTCGCAAAAACAAGCCTGCCCCGCGTAATGTGAAAGCTCCCCCGGCTCCGGCACCTGTCGCGCTGCAGGACCGGGGGCTGGATTCGCATTGGGATCGCCGGCTGAAGGGTGGGACGCTGCAACCCGAACTCACGCTCGACCTGCATGAGCATAATCTGGATGCTGCCTATGACCGCCTGATGAGCGGAGTTTCGCAGGCTCGCGCAATGGGGGTGCGCACCATCCTGCTTATCACGGGGAAGCCGCGACCCGTGGCCTCTGCCGACCGGGGGTCACGGCGCGGGGCCATCCGTGCCAAGGTCTTGGACTGGTTGGCCGCATCCAGCCATCACTCCGCCATTGCTGCTGTACGCCGGGCGCACCAGCGCCACGGCGGCGACGGAGCGCTATACATCGTCCTGAGGCGCGAACGCTGACCACGGTGCATTGCTGACATCGTTGGTATGCAACCGGACGCGACAGGGGCGACGATGTGAGAAACATCGCCGCCCCTTTTTGTTCTGTCATGGGCAATCTGCAGGCTCGTGCCTTATTCGGCCGGTTCCGCCTCGCGCGCTTTCTGGTCGACTGCCTGCGGGCCCATCGTCGCCTTGTCCGTGGTCGACTTGGCCGAACCGAGGCCCGGCGCATCGGATGTGCCGCCGATCTTGTCACGGACCATTTCTTCGATCCGCTGGCCGATGTCGCTATCGACATTCTTCCAGTATTCGAAGGCGCGCAACAGGATCGTCTCGCTCACCCCATCGGCAAGGTGCCCTGCCACGTTCGACACGAAGCGGTCCCGCTGGGCGTCATCCATGACGTCGCGCACGAGAACGCCCGCCTGGCTCCAGTCGTCATCTTCCTCGCGTAGGGTATACGCCTGGCGGACCATGTCGCCATCGGCTTGCCACGTTGCTTCACCGCCGGTTTCTGGCTGCGCTGCGGCGCCGCCATAGGAATTGGGCGCATAGACCGGATCGACGGCATTCTTCACCCGCATCGCACCGGCACGCGAATAGGAATTGACCTCTTCGGCATTCTTCGGGGCATTGACCGGGATCTGCTTGTAATTGACCCCGAGGCGATGCCGGTGTGCATCGGCATAGGAAAAGCCGCGCGCGAGCAGCATCTTGTCCGGGCTCAGGCCGATGCCCGGCACCATATTGTTGGGTTCGAAAGCGAGTTGCTCGATTTGCGTATCCCAATCGACCGGATTTTCGTTGAGAACCAGCTTTCCGACCTCAATCAACGGGTAATCGGCGTGCGGCCATGTCTTGGTGAGATCGAACGGGTTGATGCGATAGGTCTTGGCATCCTCGTAAGGCATGATCTGCCATTTCAGCGTCCAGCTGGGATAGTTGCCCTCGTGGATCGCGTCGAACAGGTCGCGGCGGTGATAGTCGCTGTCGTCGCCCGCCTTCTTGACTGCCTCGTCCTGCGTCAGGTGTGCATTGCCGCTCTCGTCGCCCACGTCGGTATGGAAGTGGAACTTGACCCAGAATTTTTCGCCCTCTTCGTTGATGAGCATGTAGGTGTGGCTGCCGTAGCCGTTCATTTCGCGCCAGTTCTTCGGCACACCGCGATCGCCCATCAGGTAAGTGACCTGGTGTGCGCTTTCGGGCGAGAGGGTCCAGAAATCCCACATCATGTCATGGTCGCGCAGGCCATTGTCGGCGCGGCGCTTCTGGCTGCGGATGAAA
>CATMNW010000050.1 GCA_950071875.1 uncultured Erythrobacteraceae bacterium
GCCGAAGCCGAGCTGGTCCAGGCCGAGATCGACGTCGATCGGGCCGAAACCGAACTGCGGCTTGCGCGGGTCGTCCTTGCCAAGTTCTGGGACGGCAGGGTGGACTTCACCGTCCCGGCGGACGCGCTCTACGACACCTCGGCATCACGGGCTGTGGTAGGCGAGATTGCCTCGGCGGACCTGATGGTGTTCGACGCAAGACGCAATCTCTCTGCTGCCGATGCTGCCATCCAGCGTGCCGCCGCCGTCCCGAACGCCACCGTCGAAGTCGGCGTCCTGCATGATTGGGACAGCGGCGGCGTCGGTCTGATCGTAGGGGGATCGATTCCGCTCCAGCGATACGACCGCAACCAGGGGGCCATAGACCGGGCGGAAGCCCTGGCGACGGCGGCGATGGCAGACCGCGCCGCCTTCCTCCAGGAGAAAACCGAAATTGGGGCGAGCGCGTCTGAGATCCTCGACCAGCGTCTCCTCGGCCTTGTGGTCGGCCGACGAAACGAAATCGGCCGGCCCTTTGCGCGATACCTGAAGCTGCTCGACCTCGCCGAAGTCGCGGCGCAGGCGGCCACCGGCCTTGCGCGCGGCCTTTTCCATGACGCGGATGACACCCGATAGAACGGCCATGATAACTCTCTTATTCGGTCAGGACGCGGATCGAACGTGCCTGCAAATGGATATCGCCCCACTCGCAGGCCATGTCGAACTTCGTGCCCTCGATATTGAAGGACTTGATGGCGAAGCGGCGGTTGGCTTCAGCCGGTTGTTCGGCGCGGTCGAGGCTAAGCTTCGAAATCCCGGCAAATTTCAGCAGGCCGGGATGAAAACAGCAATCTTCGCCCTCGCCCGGAGCTTCGTAGTCGGGATGTGCCTCTTCTAGGCAGAAATCCATCTCCAAAGTCAGCTCGTCATCGTTGATGATAACCGCGCGCAGAACGCTGCTCTCGATGTCGATGTTTTCGAACCGGCTGGCGATGGATTTGCCCATACGATTAGCTCGCCTTGCCGACGTAGGTCTGTTCGTAGACATCGACCACGATCCGCGTGCCGCTTTCGATATGCGGCGGGACCATGATGCGAACGCCGTTATCGAGTACGGCGGGCTTGTAGCTGGAAGAAGCGGTCTGCCCCTTCACCACCGCATCGGCCTCGACGATTTCCGCTTCGATCTGCGCGGGCAGTTCGACCGAGATGGGCTTTTCTTCCCACAGCTCGAGCTTCACCTGCATGCCATCCTGCAGGAACGGCCGCGCATCGCCCAGCAGGTCGGCGGGGAGGTTGATCTGTTCGTAGGTATTCTGATCCATGAAGACGAGCATGTCGCCATCTTCGTAAAGGAACTGGTAGTCCTGCGTGTCCAAGCGCACCTTTTCGACCGTATCGGCGCTGCGGAAGCGAACGTTGGTCTTGCGGCCATCCTGCAGGTTTTTCATTTCGACCTGCATGTAGGCCCCGCCCTTGCCAGGCTGGGTGTGCTGGATCTTGGCGACTTTCCAGATGCCGCCTTCGTATTCGATGATATTGCCCGGACGAATGTCCACGCCGCTGATCTTCATGGGGAAGCTACCTTCGACTTTTTAAAGAGCAAGACCGCCACTGCGGCGGTCGATGTGGTGCGCGCCTTAGCGGAGGCGAGCCTTTCGGGCAAGCGAGTGGAAAATGGACTTCGGGATCGCTATAAGGATAGCCGGATCACGATTATGAAACCTATCAGAACCCTCTCTTTCGTTGCCGCACTGGCTAGTGTTTTTTCCGTTCCAACGCTCGCCCAGGGTCGTTTGGCCCTCTTGGATCGCGGTCAATATGTGTGTGCGTTACCTGGTGACGCTAGCGGTGCCGCTTGGTCGGAACAGGAAGGGCGCGACTTCGTGGTGACGGGCGGGTCTAGCTACCGGACGGCAAAAGGCTCGGGAACGTACCTGATGGAAGGAAAGCTGGTCACATTCACCCGCGGGCCCATGCGGGGCGCGAAATTCATGCGTTTGCGTTCGGGCCTGTTGCAGCAGGTCGGCAAGGACGGAAAGCTTGCTCGTCTGCGCTGCCATCGCACCGGCTCCGCGCCGGGCTGATCAGCGGTTGGTGAACAGCGTATATGGGTTCACGGCATTTGCCGGTTCCCACCATGACGCTTCTTCGGTGGTTTGCAAAATGGCAAAATGCAGGTGCGGAGCATCGGGCGAGGCATTGCCGGTGCTGCCAACAGCGCCGAGGCGCTGGCCACGCCGGACGCGCTGACCTTCTTTCAGACCTTCTGCATATTCGTCCAGATGCGCATAATAATAGATGGTTCGACGGTCCGCCGACCTGACATAGATGGTCAGCCCGCCGGCATCGCTTTCGAACAACCTTTCGATCTCACCCGGGGCCGCTGCAACCACGCTGGTGCCCTTCGGCGCCATGATATCGATCGCTTCGTGCAGGCGAGAGCCACCGGAACGCGAATCGCTGAAGGTGTCGCTGAGGTCCGTTGGACGAACATTAAGCACGGGAACCATAAGGTCCCGCGCGCTTCGTTCGTCCGGAAGTGAAGCGGCGGAGGTATTCAGCCCTCCTGCTTCTGCCGCGCCATTCTGCTCAGTTCCCACCGTGTTGCTTGCTCGAGGACTTGGCGCAGCCTCCGCGGGGCGGGTCGCTTCACGCTGGCTGATACTGGTCGCATTTTCGATCAGGCTGCCTCCTGCCACGATCCAGATCGCGCTGGTAATCGTGGCAGTGATGACAATGGTAAGGACGCGATCAACGAGGTTCATGACGATACCCTAGCGCGTCAGGATTCGAAAATCACCTGCGTCGATTGCGAAACCATCCCCGCGAGGCGTGCAGCGTCCCAGTTGGTGAGGCGTACGCAACCATGGCTTTGCGCCCGCCCGATAGTCTCCGGATCGGGAGTGCCGTGTATACCGTAGTGTTCCTTGCTCAGATCGATCCATACCACGCCGACCGGGCCATTGGGTCCCGGTGGAAGCGTGTACTCTTCGCCCTGCGCAGTGTCGTCCCCCTGCAGGACTTTCGGATCGTAAGCAAATGGCGGATTATAGGCTTCGCCCACAATATCCCACCCGCCGATCGGCAGCGGAAATTCGCTCGAACCGGAGCTGACCGTGAACAATGCGATCAACGTGTCGCCCTTATAGGCCTTCAGCGTCTTGCCTGCCTTGCTGACGACAATCCGGTCGGCTTCGGGCTGATCCGAACCAACACCCAGTGATGCAAGGGTTTGCTGCCAACTGGTATCGTCAATCGAACCCGGCTCGATGCGATCGCCGCCGATGTTCGGAACACGGATCTGCTGCCCTGCCCTGAAGATGCTCGACGATGTTCCGGTGGCTGAGGAAGTCGGCGTGTTGTCCGGACCGGGCGTTCGCGTAGCTTTCGCCATCCCGGCCGGCTTGCCATCCGGGTTCAACTGCTTGAGAACCTCGACAGTCGTGTGAAAACGCTCGGCCAAGCGCTCATCGAGTGATTTGTAGCCCATACGGTCGAGCTTCGCCTGCTTGGCAGTACTTTCGGGAATGTCCGTATATTCATCCTCGCTCCAGCTAGCGGGAATTGTTACCACGCGGGTGGCAGGAATTCGCTTCCATTCGGACAGTGCACTCTTTGTGGCTTCATCCAGCTCGCCTGTGGTGTCCAGATCGTTTGCCTCCTGGAAGCCGCGCAGTGCATTTTCCGTACTTATCCCCATCCTGCCATCGATAACGCCCGGCCCAAAACCGGCCCTGTCGAGAACTACCTGAGCCTGCATAACCGGACGGTCTTCGCTGTCGGGAATGTCTGTGCTGCGCGCGCCTTCACCCCTGTTTTCCGTTTTGCCTTCGCTCAGAAAACGTTCGTCGTCCGATGCCATGGTGTCGGCAAGATTGTCATTGCTATATGTCTCGTAGCCATAGTCTTGCCCTGTATCGGCGCTGGCGACGGTCTCGGCTTCGGCTTCGTTGTCCTGGCCTTGCATGCCACAGGCAGCAAGGGCGAGTGAAGAAATGGCGGCGAAAATATATGTGCGCATCGGGCACCCTCTCCTGAACAGGGACAATCATTCCGGTCCCCTCGAAGAAGCCAACTCACGCGGCGGCAATTTGCTCCGCAAAGGCTTTCACGGCAGCCACTTCATCACCGTTCCAAACCGCTCCCGAGACAGCGAGAAAGTCTGCACCGGCCCTTACCAGCGGTTGACAATTTTCAGGTGTAATTCCCCCGATAGCTACCGAAGGTAGTTCAACCATCTCGCTCCACCACTCGAGCAAGGAGAGCTCCGGACGGTGATCTGTCTCCTTGGTAGTGCTGGGAAAGAATGCCCCAAACGCGACATAGTCCGCCCCCGCCTCTCCGGCTTCGAGAGCAAGATGGCGTGAAGCGTGGCAGGTTATCCCGATCTGCGCATCGCGCCCCAGCTCCTCGCGCGCTTCGGCAGGATCGCCATCGCCTTGACCCAGGTGAACGCCATCGGCCTTGAGCCGTTTTGCCAAGGCAATGTCGTCATTCACGATAAAGGCAACTTCACGGGTTTCGCATATGGCCTGCAGTGGTTCGGCAAGCGCCGCAGCCGTGTGCTGGTCCACATCCTTCACACGAAACTGAAATGCTGTGACGAGACCTTTGCCAGCCTCGAGAGCCCGTTCAAGACGCTGCGGAAAATCGCCCGATACATCGAGCGGCGAGATGAGATAAAGCTGGCAATCTGTCATCGCATCGAGCCTCTAATGTGCTTCGTTCAATTCGTCACGCGTTCAGAACCGGGAAAGCACGACGAGCCTTTATGACGGGTTATGAAAACCCTGCTTGCCCCCTTGCTTATCGCTCCGCTCGCCGCCTGTGCGATAATTCCCGATACGCCCATTTCCAACGGCGATGCCGCCCCACAAGGCACTGCTGTCGCGCTGCGTCAGCCAGTCTGGACAGGCGATGCCATTCTGACACCGCTACAGGTCGTCGAAGACAGCCGCTGCCCTGCGAACGCGCGATGCGTATGGCCCGGCAAGCTGACAGTTTCGACCCGGATCGCCGCAACTCACTGGACGCAGACCGCCCCACTCACTCTGGGAGAACCCTATGAGATCCTGGGGCGGACCTTTGTGCTGACATCGGGCACACCGGAAAAGACTGCTGAACGGCAGACACCGGAGACTGAATATCGCCTTACCTACGAAAGGCGTTAGCCTCAGGCGATGCTTGCCGCGTGGATCTGGTTCATCGCACCCGACAGAGTAGCGTCGAACTCTTCGTCGCTCTGCTGGGCACGCAGGTCCTGCAACAGCCCGCGGCTGAAACTTGCGATCATGCCGGGATTCTTGGCTAGCTCGCTGCAGGCCTCTTCAGTCGAATACCCGCCTGACAGGGCAACTACGCGAAGAACCTTGGGGTGGGATGTGAGACCACTGTAAAGCCCCGCTTCCTTGGGAATCGAGAGTTTCAGCATGATCTGCTGGCCTTCGGGCAGCGCATCCAGACCTTCCAGAATAGCGTCCAGCATGATCTTTTCACCGTCGGCACGATCATTGGCCGTGATGTCGTATTCTGGCTCCAGCATGGGGATGAGGCCGCACGAAAGGATGCGGGCACCTTCGGCGAACTGTTGACGTACCGCTGCCTTGATACCGACCGCGTTTGCCGATTTCACGACACTGCGCATCTTGGTTCCGAAAACGCCAAGTTCGCGCGCGCGGTTGCACATCTCTTCAAGGCCCGGGTTGGGCTTCATCAACTGGGCACCGTCGCGTTCGTCCTCAAGCCCCTTGTCGACTTTCAGGAACGGTACGATCCCGCGCTCCTTCAGCCGAGTGGGCACCGGCTTTCCGCCGCTCTGGCCGTCCATGGTCTTTTCGAACAGGATTGCCCCGATGACCTTGCCATTACCGAAGCAGGGGCTCTCGATAATACGCTGGCGCATTTCGTGGATCAGGCCGAACATCTCGTCTTCACTCGTCCAGGCACCGTCTTCGACGCCGTACCCTTTCAGCGCCTTCGGGGTCGATCCGCCGGACTGGTCCAATGCCGCGATAAAGCCCTGGCCATTGGCGATATGCGCCTTCATCTCATCGAAAGTCATCAGGAAGAACCCCGTAGCTTGTAGTGGAACCTGCATTCGTATGCGCGGTGCCATACAAAAGGGCTTTCGCACCTGCAACAGCGACAGGCCGACTTATTCCGCGCAAGTGGTTACCCCTATTCAAAGCGTTGCATGAAGACGTTCTGGCTCGGCATATTGGCAAGTGCTTTTTCGAGATCGCCCCGTATTGCACCCAGCGCCCTGTCGAGCTGACGCGGATCGAAGCTGTCGGCCCGCCTGTCGTGGCGCTGGGGAACGATACCGAACGAAACCAAGAGATCGATCCACGTCTGGCGGTCGACGAGGTCTGCCTCCAATTCCGGCATACCACCTCTGCTGCGAAACTGTTGGATACGGAGTGTAAGACCTTCGGGAATGTCCCCCTCACCCCCCTCTGCCCTTCCGAGAACGATGGGCGCTGCACAGAATTCGTAGAGCCGCTGCACGGCTTGCGAATGCAAGCGGTTAAAACGTCGAGCTTCCGCGGGAGCCTCTTTGCCAGCGGGCAAACATTCCATAAGATGTGCCACCTGCCGCAGAAACAAACGTGTATCCGCGCAGAAGAGTGGTCCGATCCTGGCGGAAGCAGGCCCCAGTCGAATTCGGTTGGTTTGCCACGGCTCTGCTAGTGCGAAGGCATCGGAGCCACCTGCCGGGAGCGAACGGTAGAGGGGTAAAGGCGCGCTTGTCAGATCTGCGACGATGTGGCGCCCGGCCAGCCACGGCAAGGTGGTTGCCTCTTCGCTACGCTCGCACGGCCTCAGATCGATTGTGAAATCAGCGCTTGCGTCCGTATCGAAACCAACCCGGCCGACCGGCACCAGGCCCTCGAAAAGATTCGCCAGTCTTTCGCGTTCGATCACCGCCAACGGGCCAAGCATGGCAAGAGGCGAATCCGGGGCATCGTCCGGAAGGGCCACCAGACCTTGGGCTGCCGCGCGCGCGCACAAGCGGAAACCGGCATACACCTCTGCGAACCGGTCAAGGGCCTTCGCCTGCTCTACGACGCGGTGCAGTATCTGGTTGAATGGCAGACCGGCAATAGCTGGCAAGTCGCCGGAAGGGGCGACTATGACGCTTGCATTGTCGTTCGCGAAGTTTTCGAGCGAATAGCCCAGCGCAAATCGCGCACCCGCATCTGCTAAATCGCGTACGCCTATTCCCATCTCCGCAAGAATGGGCTCGGACACCGGGATCGCAGCAGCGCCTGCATTTTCTGAAGGTTCCAAGGCAACCGAGATCGCACAAGGTTCGGGAAGCTTTCGCGATAACATTGCGGCGACCGGCCATACATCGGCGCGTTTGCCGATAATCTGATAGGATATACCAGTCACCGGCGCGCGCTCGTAGCCTGGAACCCTGCGCCAGCCTTCCTGATCCACGCTAAGTGTTCCGGCATGGCCTTCGCATGCTGCACAACCCGTTCGCGCACCTTGGCTAGCCGCACGGCCAAGTCTTCATCGGAGAGGTCTCCTGCCCGTGGATCCCAACCTTCCGGTACGATATTCTGGCCTAGAAAGACCGAAATCCAGCTGGGTGCCTGGAATAGGCCTTCGGAATAATCGGGCAGCATCGCGCGGGATCGAAAGTCGGCGATCTTTGCCTCAAGACTGTCGGGCAGTTTCATCTCGCGCATTGCCCTCCAGAATTCTCCTTCGCGCTGGTTGGCAACGTAATGCAGCACAAGAAAATCACGGATGCGGGCAAATTCGAGATCCATGAGCCGGTTGTATTCCCGCCTGTCCGCCTCTTGGATCCGGTCCGTCGGGAACAGGTCGACTAGATTGAGGATACCGCTTTGAATGAGGTCGATACTTGTCGATTCCAGCGGTTCTAGGAAGCCGCCCGAAAGACCGATAGCAACGCAATTGGAATGCCAGAGCGACCGGCGCCGGCCTGTCCTGAACCGAAGCGGCCGTGGGTCGCTGCCCGCCTCACTTTCGAGGTTGTCCATCAGAATGCTGCGCGCTGTTTCGTCGTCCCAGAACGCGTCGCAATAGACGAGGCCGTTTCCTATGCGGTGTTGCAGGGGGATGCGCCATTGCCAGCCAGCCTCACGCGCCGTCGCCCGGGTGTAAGGACCGTTATCGCCACCATTGGCGCATGGAACTGCGAAGGCTCGGTTGCACGGCAGCCAGTGGCTCCAGTCCTCGAAAGGTGTTTCGAAAACATCGCCGATCAGTAGCGAACGGAAGCCCGAACAGTCGACGAACAGGTCTCCTTCGATCACCTTTCCGCTTTCCAGGACGATCGCGGTGACATCGCCTGTTTCGCCATCCTGACGAACATCGACGATGCGCCCTTCCCTTCGCGCTACGCCATCTCCCTGCGCGAGATCGGCCAGCCAGGCTGCATATAATCCGGCATCGAACTGGAATGCGTAATCGTAGGGCTGGCGGTCGTCCCCATCGCGGGGCGGCTCGAAGCGACCCTGCCAGGCGGCCATGATCGGCACCGAATATTCGCCGACCGGCGCAGCATTCCCCGCAGCATTTGCGCGGGCCCAGTAATGAATGAAGTCAGCCTGACCCAAGGTCTCTCCATGCTTCCCGAAGGGATGGATATAGCGATCGCCGACCTTGCCCCAGTCGCGAAATTCGATGCCGAGTTTGATGGTCGCCGCGGTGCGCGCCATCATTTCACGCTCGTCCAATCCCAGTCGGCGATTGAAATGCCGGATCTGCGGAAGGGTGGCCTCCCCCACTCCTACAGTGCCAATGGCGGCGGATTCGACCAGCGTGATCGATAGGCCGGTTCCGCCCAGCATTCTCGAAAGGGCGACAGCGGTCATCCATCCGGCGGTACCGCCGCCGACGATGACCACTTTCCCGACCTGATGCTGCCCCGAACCCATGCGGGCGGCATACAAAGCGGATCGAGAAGCGACAACTGCCTGTTGTAACTATCCGCTCGCCCGAGCGTAGTTACTGCAATAACTGACAGGAAACACGCATGCTCGACGAAACACAGGACCGGCTTTGTTCGGACAACACCACTGATTTCTCCGACCTCAAGGCATTGACCATCAATTGCACGTTGAGGCCGACGCCGCAGGGTTCGCACACGGACAAATTGCTGGGCGTGGTCGAAACGATTCTCGTGCGCAACAAGGTGGCACTCGATCAGGTGCGTCTTGTGGACCACAACATCGCTCCGGGGGTGTATCCGGACATGACCGAGCACGGTGCGGAACGCGATGACTGGCCGACGATCTGGGAAAAGGTCCGCGCAGCCGACATACTCGTGATCGGGACCCCAATCTGGCTGGGGGAGAAAAGCTCCGTCTGCCAGCGGCTGATCGAACGGCTCTATGCGCATTCGGGACAGACGAACGACAGTGGCCAGTATATCTTCTACGGCAAGGTCGGCGGGTGCATCGTCACCGGAAACGAGGACGGCATCAAGCACGTCGGAATGGGCGTACTCTATTCGCTGCAACATGTCGGCTACACCATCCCGCCCCAGGCAGATGCCGGATGGATCGGTGAAGCAGGACCGGGTCCCAGCTATGGCGATCCGATGGAAAATGGCGATGGCTATGTCGGGTTCGACAACGATTTCACGCGCCGCAATACGACTTTCATGACCTGGAATCTGATGCACATGGCACGCATGCTGAAAGACGCGGGCGGCATCCCGGCGCATGGAAACTCGGTCGAATTGTGGAACGATGGCCGCCGCTTCGACGCGCCCAATCCGGAGTATCGCTGACCGGCCTGGGAGCGACGCTTACCGGCGGGTGATCTTGCGTATGATCCCGTTGAAGCTGAGCACCGGCTTCCCATCCGCGCGGATCATGCCGACCACGAAAATGGTCTTGCCACCAGCGCGCACGACTTCTCCGCGTGCCTCGATCAGCTGGCCGACACTTGCGGGATCCAGGAAATCGCCTGCGAGATGCATGGTGACACCATGAGAACCTTCAAGTTCGTCGGTCGCGATCGTGAAAATCGCGCTATCGGCGAAAGTCATCATGCAACCGCCATGCATGAAGCCCGCGCCGTTCATATGGCGCTCTTCCGCGCGGAAAGCGGCAACCATGCTGCCATCGTCATCGCGGCGCTCGTAGAACGGACCTGCGCGCTGCTCGAAGGCATCGCTTTGCCAGGTCGACCAGCCTGCCCATTCGCCCTCGGTCACGGGTACGAGCCCGCCGCTCGCGCCTACTGCTTCATTCTCGCTCATGCTGAAAGCGCAGCAACGCCGGGCAGATCCTTGCCTTCCATCCATTCTAGGAAGGCCCCGCCTGCGGTGGAGACAAAAGTGAATTCGTCCTTCACGCCCGCATGGGCAAGCGCCGCCACGGTATCCCCACCGCCCGCGACCGAAGTCAGCGAACCGTCCTGCGTCAGCGCGGCAGCGGTCTTGGCGAGCGCAACGGTGGCCGCGTCGAACGGCTCCGTCTCGAATGCGCCCATCGGGCCGTTCCAGACCAGTGTGCGGCAGGTCTTGAGAACGTCGCCCAACGCCTCGACTGCAAGGGGGCCAACGTCGAGGATCATCTCGTCGCTGGCGACTTCGTGGACGTTGCAGGTGCGCATCGACGGCGGGTTTGCGGCGAATTCCGTTGCGACCACGACATCGTAAGGCAAATGCACAGTGCAGCCCGCATGGCCTGCTTCGTCCATGATCCTGGTCGCGGTGTCGGTCAGGTCGTGTTCGCACAGCGATTTGCCGACATCGACGCCTTTCGCTGCCAAGAAGGTATTGGCCATACCTCCACCGATGATGAGGTGCTGGACCCTGCCCACAAGGTTGGTCAGCACGTCCAGCTTGGTCGATACCTTCGCCCCGCCAACAACGGCGGCCACCGGCGCTTCCGGAGTACCCAGGGCAGCCTCGAGCGCCTTGAGTTCCGCTTCCATCGCACGACCTGCATAGGCAGGCAGGTAATGCGCCAGCCCTTCGGTCGATGCATGCGCGCGATGAGCCGCCGAAA
>CATMNW010000051.1 GCA_950071875.1 uncultured Erythrobacteraceae bacterium
TCGCTAAGGCCAAGGCCACGGTCGCGGACAAGACGAAGGCGGCGGAGAAGGCGAAGGCGGCGGCGGACAAAGCCAAGGACGACGCCGCCCTCGGCGCGGCCCGCAACGCGGAAGACGGCGGCAGCATGCGTGACGAGGTGGTGAAAGGTTGGATGCAATCCCTCTCCGACTTCGACCAAGCCACGAAAGAATTTAACATTGATGGCGTGCCACTCGCGATCGAGGGCGTTGTGGCGCTTGCCGATTACGTAGACTCGTTGGTTCCGACCGGCGATTTACAACGGTTCTCTGGATCGCTCCGCGCGCTGGCGATGGCGAACCAAGCGTATGCGACGACCAAACAGACCGAGAAGGATTTCAAAAACTGGGGTGCAGCCGCCCATATTAACAACCTACGCGAGCTAAGCGCCCGGCTGCTTGGGAAGTCGGGCCGCGAGATTTCCGCGTGACTGCTTGGCCGTCGGACACGGATAACGAAATCCTATACTTCGCTTATGGATCCAACATGTCGACCGGGCGCCTGCGCGCAAGGGTTTCGAGCTGCAGGCCAATCGGCATCGCCTCATTGCCGGACCACGAGTTGCGTTTCCATAAGCGGAGTAAGGACGGATCTGGCAAATGCGATGCGTTCCCGATCGAGGGCGGGGCCGGTGTCTACGGAGTCGTCTTCACCTTAAACGCCATCGACCGCACGACCCTCGATCGCTTCGAGGGTTTAGGGGCCGGTTATGACGACGCGATCGTGACAGTGCACGACGCCGAGGGCCGATCCTGGCGAATTCTGACTTATATCGCCCATCCGGACCACACTGACGCGCTGCTGAAGCCCTATTCGTGGTATTTGGATCTCGTCATGGCGGGGGCTACCGAGCATGGGCTTCCGAAAGACTATGTTGCGACGAAAATTGCATCGGTAGAGGCTGTCGAAGACCTCGACTTGGCCCGTGATGCCAAGGAACGCGCCGCGCTCAACGGGTAGTGCTTTGAGGGCGTTCGGCACGGTGACCTGCAAGATCAAGCCGACAATATTAAGTGGGTTTCTGAACGAGCTTCTAATACTTGCTCACAGCACCAATCGCCCAATCTCGATCTAGAGAGTTAGGGTCGCCAACGCATCTTCGGCATCGTCGCGAACAAGATGGCCATAGTGCTTCTCGATCATGGCAACACTCGTCCCGGACAATTGGGCAACGGTCAGGATCGGCAGGCGCACTCGTATGAGGTCCGTAATGACGCTATGACGGAGGGTGTAGGCGGAAACGGCATCCGGCAAGTTCGCCTTCCTTACAGCGTCCTTGATCGGATGTTTCCAGCTATCCTTGTTCCACGCATCGCCAGAGTGCCTAGCAAAAATAGGCGCGGTTGGCAGTTTTCCCTTCACCTGCGCGGCGAAGAAATCAGCGATGAGCGTTGGCAAAGAAATCTGCCGCGGGTTGTCGTTCTTGTCCTTGCCGATCGTGAGGGTTCGGGTGCGCTTTTCGAAATCTCTTGCGGTTAAGGTTGCGAGCGCGCCAGGACGAAGAGGCAGAAGACATAGCGCCCTTAGGAACGGCCGCGCTTCCTCGCAGGCGGTATCGATCAATCTCTTCCGCTCGCCCTTGTCCAGATAAAGTTCTCTGCGTTTGTCGGCACCCTTGAAAGGCTTGAGCGCCTCCTGCCAGGCCGCATCGGTATTGGGGGAGCCAGGCGTGAGAACACGCCCCAGTGCGGCGCGCAATGGCACCATGTCGCGGTTCACCGTCGACTTCGCGCGTTCCTTCCAGCGCTTCCCGCCTTCCTTGGCCCGGGTCAGCAAGGCGGGCGCCTGTTCCAGCCGCTTGCGCCAGCTTCGCAGATGGTGCCGCCGAAGCTTGTCGAGCTTCACCTTGGCAATGGGATCGTCATAGACGTGTCTGCGGAACACGCCTTCGGCGATCGAATTGGGCTTTTCCTCCAGATAGGCGATGCAGGCATCCTTCACCGTCACCATATCGCGGGCAAGTTCACCGCCGGACTCCACAGTTGAAGCCCAAGCTTCTGCATCGGTCTTGGCCTGCTTGAAGACATCATGGCCCGTAAGCGTGCCGTAATCGCCGAGCCGCTTGCGCTTGTTGCGATTGGTATCCGCGTCGTAAAATCTAGCAAACCACGTGCCGCCGGCGGTCCTTTTTGATGGCCGAAAACCGAGGTAGACGCCTTGGCGCAGACGATGCCAGTGCGGCTCGTCGCCCGCTTTTGGCTTCAAATTCTCGCGCTCCCCGATGCGGCTCAAATCTGGCATTCGGCATCGCTATCCTAAAATCCATGAAAAAAACATGAAAAACTTGGGTGGACAGTGGCGAACACCGGCGGGCTTCAGATATTGTTTTTATTGGAGTTTTTCATTTTCAGAAACCGCAGATTTCCGTTATTCCCATCCTTCACACGGGTGGGGTCGCAAGTTCAATCCTTGCCGCGCCCACCATCTTTTCGATGATTTGGCTGTCGTCCTCCCCCGGTTACAGTGCCAGCCGCAAGACGCACCGCGTCCGGATCGCGCGAGCGGACCGCGCTGTGCTGCTTTCCGAAATCAGGAGGGCTCGGCGTAGCCCTGCATCATCACCGCTCGATCTCCCGGCACCCACGGATCGTGCCGAGCCATGATCGCTGAAAACAGCGGCGAGTTGAGATGGTGCTCCAGCCAATTCTGCACATGCGGGATCGGCTGCGCCGCGAACCAGTCCCGGTCCACCGCAGCGAACTGACGCACGAAGGGCATGGTCGCCGCATCGGCGATACCGCGGTGCGAACCGCACAATTGCGGGTGTTCGGTCAGCCGCTCATCCAGCAGGCGCAAGAACTCCAGACCACGCTGCCGGTGAAGCATCGCGTCGGATTGATGGCGATCCGGGTACTTGTACCGGTCGAGATCGTGCTTGAACGAACCATCGTTGCGCTCGATCAAACCGGTGTCGTTCCGATCCAGCCAGCCCTCAGGATCGTTCCTCGCAAGCGCCCAGCGCATGATCTCGATGCTTTCGTCGATGACGGTGCCGTCGGCCAGGACGAGAACCGGGACCGTTCCCTTGGGCGAAGCCTCGAGCAGCTCGGCCGGCTTCCGCGCAAGCTTGACCTCGCGCAGCTCGTAACGCGTTTCGCTGATCGCCAAAGCAAGCCTTGCGCGCATCGCATAGGGGCAGCGGCGGAAACTGTAGAGGATCCGATCAGTCTGCATCGTCATCCCGGCTCGCCGCAAGCACTGCACCAACATGCGCGCGCCCTTCCCTTGCGGCGCGCATTTCCTGCCGATGGCGCTCGCGATAGGAAGCGCGCTGCGCATCGTCCCGCTCGTGGTAGCAGGCCGCACAGCTTACGCCTGCCTCGTAGCGCGGCGACTGCTTGTCTTCCGGGCTGACGGGGCGACGGCACGCGAAGCACAGTTCATGCGTGCCCGCAGATAGGGCGTGGCCGACCGACACGCGCTGGTCGAACACGAAGCATTCGCCCTGCCACCGGCTCGCCTCTGCTGGGACTTGCTCGAGATAGGCAAGGATGCCGCCCTTGAGGTGGAAGACGTCTTCAAGCCCTTCGTTCTTCAGGAATGCGGACGCTTTTTCGCAGCGAATACCGCCGGTGCAGAACATTGCGACCCTTGGGGGCTTTTCGGAACCCAGCAGGCGTTCGCGCTCACGTGCGAACCATTCGGGAAAACCGCGGAAGGTTTCCGTCATCGGATTGATCGAGCCTGCGAAGGATCCGATCGAAACCTCGTAATCGTTCCGCGTGTCGATCACGATGGTATCGGGATCGTCGATCAGAGCGTTCCAGTCGAGCGGGTCGACATAGGTGCCCGCATTGGCGACCGGATCGATGCCGGGCTGCCCCATCGTGACGATTTCGGATTTTACGCGCACCTTCATCCGATGAAACGGCATTGTCGCGGCGCTCGAGAATTTGAGCTCGGGTTCGGCGCAACCCGGCCATGCGCGAATATGGTCGAGCACGCGGTCTATGCCCACCCTCGACCCCGCGATGGTCCCGTTGATGCCCTCGCTCGCGAGCAGCAGCGTGCCCCTGATGCCCTGATCGTCGCACAATTGCTTCAGCGGCCCGCGCAGTCGCTCGCAGTCCGCAAGCGGGGCGAAACAGTATAGCGCTGCGACGCAGATCGGCCGGGCGCTCTCCTCGATCGCCAATGTCATCGTCCTCTTTCCATAAGCTGGTGCCCGATTACGGGCATGAATTCAGCGCTTCTTCTTCGCCGGGCTCGCGTGGAAATCGGGGTCCTTCTTCGCGACCCAGTCCACGAACTTGCGCATATCCGGGTTGGCGAGAATCGCCTCCACGTCGAGCGCGTAGCGCTGCAATTCCGAATTGGTGAAATTGGCCATCAGCGTCTGCTGGCAGATGGGATGCATCGGTACGACGTCGCGCCCGCCGCGGCTTTTCGGCACCGGATGGTGCATGACCGTATTCTTGCCCAGGGAACGGCCGCAGAGCCAGCATTCGGCAGGCGCTGCCGCTTGCTCGTCATCCTCGCGATCCGCCTCCTCGCGGACTGCTGCCCTCGAATATTTGCGTGCCATGTGCCTGCATCCGATTGTTGATCGGGTCGGCACCTAGCGGGTTGCGGCGATCATTGCGACCTCGAAGCCTCGACCCGTCACGCATGATGGTTTTGGACGATTGGCCGCTTGCGAGGGCTTGTGGCGAGGCAATTTTCTTGCGATGGTAAGAGTTATAGACACTACACAATGTCTATCGTTTTTGACAGGTTTCTCGGGAGCGCATCATGTCGATGCTCAGTTTCGAGCGGAAGTACCGCGTTGCCGGGGGCACGTTGATTGGCGGAGAGATGTTCGATTTCTGGATCGGACCGTTCTTCGTCGGGTTCTTCGGCGTCACCACCGCAATCTTCGCCACGCTGGGCACCGCGCTGATCGTCTACGGCGCGGCGATCGGGCCGACGTGGAACATCTGGCAGATCGACATCGCCCCGCCCGCGATCGAATACGGCCTCGGCCTCGCGCCCCTGCGCGAAGGCGGGCTGTGGCAGATCATCACGGTCTGCGCCGCGGGTGCCTTCATCTCGTGGGCGCTGAGGCAGGTGGAAATCTCGCGGAAGCTGGGCATGGGATTCCACATACCCATCGCCTTCTCCTTCGCGATCTTCGCCTATCTCAGCCTCGAGGTATTCCGCCCGATCATGCTCGGCGCGTGGGGACATGGCTTTCCCTACGGCATCTTCGCCCACCTCGATTGGGTTTCCAACGTCGGGTATCAGGGCCTGCACTTCCATTATAACCCCGCACATATGCTGGCGGTGACGTGCTTTTTCAGCACCACGCTGATGCTGGCGATGCACGGCGGCGTCATCCTGTCTGCCGTCAACCCGCCCAAGGGCGAGCCGGTCAAGCACGGGCAGCACGAAAACCAGTATTTCCGCGACACCATCGCCTATTCGATCGGCCCACTCGGCATCCACCGGCTCGGCTGGTTTGCGGCGATCAACGCCGGGTTCTGGAGCGCGATCTGCATCCTCATCAGCGGGCCCTTCTGGGTCGGCGGCTGGCCCTATTTCTACGACTGGTACCTGCAGCTGCCGTTCTGGAACGACATGGGCCTGGGAGGGCTCGGCTGATGGCATCCTTCCATAGCCTCTATTCGCAGATCCAGATCCACGGGCCCTACGACGAGGGGCTGCCACTGAGGGGGGATGAATCTCCGCGCCTGATCAAGCCCTTCCTCAATCGCTGGATCGGCAAGATCGGCGACCCGCAAATCGGGCCGACCTATCTTGGCTTCTGCGGCATCGCATCGCTCATCTGCGGCTTCATCGCGATCGAGATCATCGGCCTCAACTTCTGGGCATCGGTCCACTGGAACCCGGTCGCCTTCATCGAAGGCATGGCATGGCACCGGCTCGATCCGCCGGAGGCGAAGTGGGGCTTTACCCCGTTCGTCCCGCTGGCAGAGGGCGGCTGGTGGATCTGGGCAGGCTTTTTCCTCACCGCGTCGATCCTGCTGTGGTGGTGCCGCATGTACCTGCGCGCCAAGGCGCTGGGGATGAGCACGCATGTCGCCTGGGCCTTTGCCAGCGCAATCTTCCTCTATCTCAGCATAGGCTTCATCCGCCCCATGCTGATGGGATCGTGGCACGAGGCACCGCCCTTCGGGATCATCCCGCACCTCAACTGGACCGCTTCGCTGTCCGTCCTCTACGGCAATTTCTACTACAACCCGTTCCACTGCTTCTCGATCGCGTTCCTGTATGGATCGGTGCTGCTCTTCGCGATGCACGGCGGGACAATTCTGGCAGTCTCCCGCTTCGGTGGGGAGCGTGAGACCGAAGAGATCGTCGATCGCGGCACTGCGGCGGAGCGCGGTGCGCTGTTCTGGCGCTGGACGATGGGCTTCAACGCCACCTTCGAATCGGTTCACCGCTGGGCGTACTGGTTCGCGATCCTCACGACATTCTCGGGCGCGATCGGCATCCTCCTGACGGGCACGGTGGTCGATAACTGGTATCTGTGGGGCGTCAAATGGGGCCTCGCGCCCGAATACCCCGCGACCTACCCCGACATGACGCTGCCGCCGGACATTGCCGAGCAGGTCCGCGCGATCACCGAGGCTCCCGGTCGGTCGACCGCCATGGTTCCCCCTGCGCCGGAGGCGACGCAATGAAGCCCATATCGCAAAGGCCACGTTCCAGCCTGGTGGGAATTTTCCTGCTGGCTGCGGCTGCCGGGACGCTGCTGTTCTTCCTCCTCGTCCCCACTTGGGATCACCCGTGGGACCCGATCGAGTCGCGCGACTGGGGCTGGCGCGGGATCGCGATGAACACCTTCACCTCCGCGCGCACGCGCAACGACCCGATCAACATCGTGCCCGCCGCGACGACGCCGTTTCCCGACACCGGCATGTCGGCGAGCGAGGTGTACGAGAATGTGAAGGTTCTGGGCGATCTCGACTCGGGGCAGTTCGATTACCTGATGCAGTCGATGACCGAATGGGTCGCCCCCGATCAGGGCTGCGGCTATTGCCACGGCGATGGCGGCAACTTCGCCTCCGACGATCTGTACACCAAGAAAGTCGCCAGGCGGATGCTGGAGATGGTGCGCGATATCAACGCCAATGCGCGCCATGTCGGCCAGACCGGCGTCACTTGTTACACCTGCCACCGGGGCAACAACGTGCCGCAGAAGACCTGGTACGAAGGGGCAGAACCCAAGCCCCCGATGGGCGGGATCGTCGGCAAACCGCCGCCGTGGAACCGGACCGCGAAGAACATGCGCGATTTCTTCCCGCGTGCACCTTTCGAAAACTACCTGCTGGACGACAAGCCGATTTCCGGGGCGCAGGCACGCACGGTATCGGGTGAGACCACCGACCTCGCCGATCTGGAGAACATCTATATCCTGATGATGCAGATGTCGGAAGGCATGGGCGTAAACTGCAACTTCTGCCACAACACCCGCGCCTTTGCCGACTGGTCGCAAAGCACGCCCAAGCGGATCAATGCCTGGTACGGCATCCGCATGGTGCGCGGGATCAACAACGACTACCTGACCGGGTTGCAGGGCCTGTTCCCGCCCCATCGTCTGGGCCCTCTGGGCGATGTCGCCAAGGTCGATTGCGCCACCTGCCATAACGGCATGTCACGCCCACTGGGCGGCGCACCGATGGCCGCCGGCTACGAAGGCCTGCTGGGCCCGAAGGGCGACCGCCCGATCCGGCGCGCCACCGCGTTCGAAACGCGCAAGGCGCATCAGGCGGCGATTACCGAACCGGGTGTCGATGAAAGAGGCGTGGTGCAGGCCGGCGAATAGCAGAGGCTCTGCGCGACAGCTCAGCGCCCGGCGCCGTGAGGCGGGGCCGGACAGTCCGTTCGAGAGGAAAGCTCAGCTGGCGGTGTTCTGCGGGTCGGCCGAATCGAGATAGCGGGCAAAGGCCCTCGCGCTCGCCTGCCCGAAGCCCTCCAGCTTCACCGTCCGGCCCGTAGCCGGATCGGCCAGTTCCAGATGGCCATCGCCGTCGCGCTGGAGCAGCAGGTGGAATTCGCCCGCCTCGTCGCGATCGTCGCGCTGCATCGCCAGCGCGCGCACCGCCGTCATCATGAAGGTATCGCCTTCGATGACGAGATGGCCGAGCGGCTCGCGCTTTTCGTTCATCACCATCATCTCGCCTCCGGGGAGCGATTTGAACACGAGCAGCTTGCGGTCTTGCGACTGCGCGGTCTGCACGGTCAGGCGACCGACGTCGTAATGGCGGGCGGTGGTGATCGCGGTCATCGTGAAGCCGATCATGATCGCCGCGCCGATCAGCGCACCTCGGGGTACTCGGATCTCAGACATGCTGCGGTGCCCGCTCGGTCGCGACATCGATCCCGTCCTGAGCTTTTTCGACGCGCGCGGGGATATGCCGCACGCCCGGCGCGGTGCGCATGATGGCATCGACCAGGATCGAGCCCGCCGGACTGTCGACCGGCAGGCCGCGCAACATCGGCACCGGGTGGGAGAACTGGGCTCCGCGCACGTGCGGCCACAGCGCCAGCCAGGCGATCTTGTCCGCAGAGCGTAGCGTCAGCGCGATATCCATGCCGTGCGGGCGCTCACGCGCCGATACGTCGGCGATCAGTTCGAGCGGTATGTTGACCGTGCGGGTGAACGCGACGCCGACCTGCAGGATCACGCGTCTGTCGGTGATGACGTAGACTGAGGTTCGCGCCAGGGCCCACGCGCTCGCCATCACCAAACCGGCGACCGGCAATGCAAAAGGCAGCAGCAGAACGGGGCTGAACAGCACCTGCGCCACGCTCGCCCCGGACTGCGCAGTCGCAAGGATCGGAAGCAGCGCAAACAGCGCGAAATAGGCCACCAGCAGCGGCCAGCGGAACAGGTAGCGCAGCAGCGCGGCACGTTCGGGCTTGCCATGCCACAGCACGCGCTCACCGGCGGGCAGCGGGCCCGGAAGGCCGAGTGCGATGTCGATCGGTTCGTCGTTCATCATGCCGGATCGTGGATCTGGCCGGGGCGGCCCGAGAAGCGCAGGCCACCGGCAAAAAAGCCGTTGAGGCGGTCCTCTTCGCGCATCGTGATGCAGCTATCGTCGGCACGGATCGGGCTGCGCCGCAGATCGTCGGCGATCAGCGTTGTCGCCCGCACCGCGCGGTCGCGCGTCAAAGCCTCGGCAAAGAACGCAGGAACGAGACGACGGCCCTCCGCCCCATCGATCGAAACCTCGTAATAGCGCAGGAAGAATTCGGCGCGGTTGAACCAGAGATCGTGGACTATCCCGACTGTCTTCTTGTCGGCGGACACCAGCACCCAGCCACGCGGGTCGGGGTCGCCATCGGGAATGTAGTATTCGGGATTGTCGTTGAGCGAGATCAGCTTGGGCTCGCCGTTGACGTCGAGGTCGGGCTTGTCCGCGCGGTTGCGGGTGAAAGCGGCCGCGCCGATCCCCTCTTCGAGCGGGTCGGGACCGGGATCGAGCGGCCAGGACATCGGCGGGAGGCGCTGGCCCGGACGAACCTCCTCGGGAGCTTCGGCGCGCGGTGCCTGCGCTACCCCTTCGTTGTGCGGGCGATAGAACAGCTTGGGCCGGGGCATCGCCGGAAAGCCTTCCGCGCTCTGCGATCTGCCGAACATTCCCGCGACCTCGACCGGATAGCCTTCGCGCTTGTCCTCTCGTCGGAGATACACGATCAGACCGAGGAAGAAGGAGACGAAGGCAATCACGCACACGATCGCCACATCGAGGTTTCCGACGACGGTGTTGTTCATGCGCCAAGGGTATCCCCAAACGCACGCCATGTCCAATCGAATAGACAGCTTTAGTGACCACTCAACCTAACGTTCTTGTGGTGCAACCCCGGATGCTCGCCAGTCGAAACCGCTATTCGATGCCCTCCGCACCATCCTGTTCCACCCCCTGCTCGTAACCAGCAGAGTTTCGCTGCCGCTTGCCTGGCGTCGTCTCCTGGAATTCGACCGAAGAGACCTGCATCGAATGCGAATCCGGCATCTCGAAATCGATATACGCCACCCCGCCGGTTGTGCAGCAGCCCGCGTCGCTATCGCGCCGGACGAGTGCGAAGGCCGATCCTTCCCGAAAATTGAATTCGACCGGGCTGGCGATGGCGAAGCCTTCGGGCAATAGCCGGTCCATATCGCCGATCAGCTCGTCGGCGGTGACCCAGTTCCAGCCCTCGCCAGCGTTCATCAGGATGATGTCCGCATTGCCCAGCCCCCGGTTGCGCGCGGGCGCCTGAAGCAGGAACTTCCCATCGCCATCGCGCACCGCCACGGGTGGATCGAAATAGCCTTCGGTCTGGTGCGAGAGGAGCAGCACCGGCAGTGCGCCATCCTGTTCGAACAGGACCATCATCTCGGTTGCCGGTCCGTCTTTGGGCTGCAGCGCGAGTATCTGCCAGTAGAGATGGGTGCTTAGCGTAAAGGCAGCGATCTGCCCGCTCGCGATGACGGTGCAATCCGCCTGCGTGCGATAGAGACACTCTGTGGCCAGCACATCTTGCGGTGCATCGTCGAGCATGACGGCCCGCTCTACATCGTCGCGTTCGCAGCCGCTTTCGTATCCGCCATCGGGGCAGACGAACGTATAGGTATCCTCGAACATCTCCGGCTCTTCGCCGTCGATCGACCCGGTCTGAGCGATGCTGGATGATGCCAGGCACCCGCAGAACAACAGGCCTGCGGTCATGATCGTCCGAATTTTCATGGTTCCCCCTTCACCCGATCGCACGCCGGTCGGTAGCGCATGTCGCAGGCGCTCCGGTATCCCTCCTGCGCCTTCGCCGCATCGGGATGGGTCACTCCGCGTCCTTCCTCGATCATCAGCGCGGCGGAGTAGCAATTGCGCCCGCC
>CATMNW010000052.1 GCA_950071875.1 uncultured Erythrobacteraceae bacterium
AGACTATGATCATGAAGCGGTTCCGGGACGAACACCCGCCGAGCTTCAATCCGGCGACGGGCACCCTGAAGACGCCGTCTTGCGTCGAATGACCTTCATCGATGTGCCGAAGTCGTCGCATCGGCTCCTCGCCGCGAGACCAGCGCAGTTCTGCACGAGCTGCAGCCCTGGTGGCCCGGGACCGTCGCCGGTCCTGCGAAGCCAACTGCTGGGATGGCGCATCACATGTCCGCTGTGCGGTGACCTGCTTCGAGCTGAAAACCGGCGCGAACTCCCCTCCCCCTTCCCGCAATATCGCGTTGCGGCACTGCGCGGCGAAAAGCTGCTCGACGATGAAGCCGAACGTGGCATCCGAACGTGGACATCGCCAGCCGAAATCGCCCGGCTTCTCCTGATGCGGCGAGTGATCTGGCCCCTTCCGCGCGAGCATGAGCTTTGGCGCTACAGGGTGCTCGGTGCAATCGTTCCCGATCTCGACCATGTCGTTGCCGCAGAACAGGTGAACCTGCCGACCCCTGCAAAGCCCATCCTGCCGCTTCACTTGCGGCCGGCTCTGCTTGCAGGCGTTGCCATCGTCGAGCGTGCCGGTCCGGAAATGCTCCGGATGCTGCGTGGTCACATGATGGGTGACAACAAGGTCCGATTCACCGACGCCGCCGAGAACATGATCGCTCGGGCCGGCAAGTTGCGAGCTTCTGGGCAAATGCAGTTAATTTGAGAATCTGGCTGCGAGGATTCTCACGATTAGGTGCCCAATCCGGACAAAACCGCCGCATTCTTGCGTTTAAGTGCCAAGCGACAGATCGAGCCGGTCACGTGGCGCGGCGGCAATAATCTGACGGTAGGCCGCGGTCGTCATGGCTTCCCCTCGGGCCCAGCTGTTGGGCTGAGGAGTTGGCGCAGGAACTCCTGCATCCAGATCGGAACGGCCGAAAGCCCGGCGCGCAGATCCTCCCGGATCGCCTCGCCGTGCTTGGGGTCAGACAGTAGCTTTCGCAACGTCGTCGAGATCCGTTTACGCTCGCTGTCCTGGGTCAGCATATCCTGCATCCAGTGCAGGGCCTGGACGACTCGCATCCCCGGCCGATCCGCCCAATAAAGACGGCTCGGAGCCGCATACTTGAAGTGGATTTCCTGGCCGCCGAGTTTGATCGGCCTCAATCTCGCATCGACCAGCACCTCGATCCGCGCGGGCACGGCGGTCGTGAGCCCCAGATCGTTGGCGGCCGTCATGCCATCGATGACGGTGCGCGCGTTGTCGCGGCGCGTTACCGCTCGGATCACGGCGCGATAATCCGGCACGGTGGCCCGGCCGGTCAGGGTGTTCGTTCGGGGTCGGTCATAGAGACCACGGTCAATCCGGCGAATATCCCCGGCGGCCGCTAGGCGCTGCAGGGTTTTGTCCACCGCGGCGCGGGCGCCGAGATCGGCAAAGTCGCCGGGGGTCCAAACTTCCTCGAGCTTGGACTCGATGCGCGCGAGCACGCGCGAGCGAATATCGGTGTCGTGTTCGACTGTTGCCATGTCCGAAATATGCTACAAGTTTCGCACAGTCGCAATAGCCGTCCGAAATATGCTACAAGTTTCGGACAAGCCTGCCATGGAGCACGCACTTAATGACGCTCTCAGAGATGTTTCCGCTGACGCACGCATCGTACCCACAGATTGCGCCTTGGGACGAGGATTTCGACTGGCGGACAAGGGGCGTCGACGTTTGCGACCTCATCGTGCGACTTCAGCACCGGCTGATTGAAGAGAACGACGAGCGGATGCTCGCATTATCGGCAACTATCAGGACTGACATCATCCAACAAACCGCCAGAGCGCCGGACGAGGCCACTGCCAGCTGCATCGACTGCGTGCGGCTCCTAGCGGCGGTCGTTCCGGCGCAGCGAACCCTGTCATTGGGCAAGCTTGGCGATTGCTACGGCTGGGTGCTCTGGGAATATCCCGGGCACACGATCCAGCGGCGAGGGTCAACAACGTGAACTACGCGCTGCCTCCCTATGATGGTGCGCCGCGCGAGCTCAACGAAGCTGTGCTGCCATTCGTCGTCGACTGGATCCACACAGCCTACATGCTCGCCCGAAAATTCGGCGGCCTCGACAACCATTGCCGCGACTTCTTCGACTATTCGAGCCGCGCCGTGCTGAGGGCTCTGGCGAATGGCGATCTCCGCGCCGGCGTGGAGGCGACGATAGCGATGGCCAACTGGGCGACCACACGGGGTCATCTCGGTGCCGAGGGCCTGACCAAAGCGGTGTTTCACCTCGCGCAGCAGGACTTTGTCGACGCCGAGACCAAAGCGCGGATCGAGATGCTTTTCCTGACGCATGCGGCGCAATGGACGGATCGCACGCCCGTCCAATGGGCACGGCACCTCCTCGAGACTCGAAGGGAGCATCTGAGGGAGCATGAGATCTTCCAGGCGATGGCAGTGGCCACCGACGATCTGCCCTCTTGGACGGCCAACAGCGCTGAGATCCTCGCCGAGATCGCTGGCCTCTCCGCCTCTTACTATGAACGTTCGCCCCGCGCCGAGGCGCTTATCTCCCTCGAATCCCGCGCCTCGGTCCTGATGCCGCTGATTTACTGCCTGACGAGGGTGGGCTCGGTCGAAGATATCATGGACGTGCTGTGGGCAGGCGAGGTATGCCTACAATCCCAGTCCGTCGATCGCCGAGCAGTTCGATATCCTCGCTGCCTGACGGACAGGCCGAAATGGCCGTTCACTACCCCATTTCCAAGTTTGCGACAGAACCGTTTCAACAGCTATGAGGTCACTGGGCCTAACAATCGAGCGGTTAACATATAGTGGTTCCGCAAGTGTTTGACCGCCAGTTCCACATCCCCTTTCATAACCGCATCGAAGATCATGCCATGTTCTTTGGCCGGATCTCGCGAGGACCGTTCCTGGCGAACGGAAAGCCGGCGGTACCTATCGGTCCGGTCATTAAGCTGCTTGCAGAACGCCACTAGCGTGGGTAGACCGCATCCCGATACAAGCGCCATGTGAAACCGCTTGTGAAGCTGCTCCCACTCGAGGTTGAACTCGCCGGTACCCTGCCCCTGGAACCGCGGCACGAAGCCGAGCCGATGGTACGCGAGCGCGACGACTTCGAGCCATTCGAAATTTCGCGGTACAGCCATGGCCTTTCTCAATGCTTGTTCCTCGACCAAGCAGCGGGTTTCGAACAGGTCGATTAGTTCATCATGGCTTATCGGTGCCACGCTAAAACCCCGCCGGTCCTGCAGAATCACAAGTTTTTCCATCGCAAGACGACTCAGCGCCTCGCGCAGGGGGCTGATGCCGGTCTGGTACCGCTCCTTTAGGAATTCCATCATCAGATGCTGATTGGGAGGCAGCGCGCCCGAAAGGATGTCCTCGCGCATCCGGCTGTAGACGACCGATGCCCGCGTTGTTGCCGCGGCGCGCCCTGCATCAGACGTCACCGCAGGAAGCATCTCGCCCATTCCCGGTTACCTAGCCGTCCATGAAATCGGGGAAGCTCTATTTCCACTATGCTTCGCCCATGACCGGGTTGCGCAGGTTGCCGATCCCCTCGATCTCGACCTCGCAAATGTCGCCGTTCTTCATGAAGATCGGCGGCTTGCGCGAAAACCCCACTCCTTCCGGAGTGCCCGTCACGATCACGTCGCCAACTTCCAGCGTCATGGCTTGACTAGCATAGGCGATTAAGTATGCCACGTCATAGATCATATTCGATGTATTGGAATCCTGTACCACCTGCCCGTTCAGCCGCGTCTGCAGAGTCAGCTGGCGCCCACCTTCTGGCAATTCGTCCGGCGTGACGAGCCACGGTCCCAGGGCGCCGCTAAAATCGAAATTCTTCCCCATTGTCCATTGCGGACCGCGCTCAAGTTGATAGTCGCGCACCGAGCCGTCATTGAAAACGGAATATCCGGCGACGTGAGCCAGCGCGGAGGCTTGCTCGATATAGCGGCCCGCTTTGCCGATCACGACCGCGAGTTCCCCTTCGTAGTCGAATTGATGCGACACCTTCGGCACCACCATAGCCTGCCCATGTCCAACGAGAGAGGTCAAAGCCCGGATGAAAAACACCGGGAACCCGGGCGGAACGGCACCTGCCTCCGCTATATGATCGCTGTAATTCATTCCGACGCACAGCACCTTTCCCGCGTCGGGCACCAGCGGCAGCAAAGTGACTGCGCCCGGATCGAAAATGGCCGTGGCCGCGGCCTCTTTCGCAGCCGTTTCAGCAGCTTGCAGCGCAGAATAACCCGCCCGAAGCAACTGCTTCAGGCCGCGCGGCAGCGTCGGCGCCGCCCTGGAAAGATCAACGATACCCCCGGCTGTGACAATTCCGACGCAGGGGATTCCGTCTTCATGACAAAAACTTGTGAGCCGCACTATTCATCTCCTGTTCCACGATTTCCCGGCAAGCGTGCACAATGCTGCCAAGGCCGGCCAGCATGATCGCCGTGCTTTTCTGTCATCCCGGAATGAGCATGACCTTGTCGGCCTCGCCCCTCGCAGCCATGTCGAAACCTCGCAGCCCTTCCGCAAGCGGCAACCGATGGCTGATGAACTGGCTCATATCGACGCGACCGCTTTCGATCAGCCGCGATGAATGAACCCAGGTTTCGAACAGACGGCGCCCGTGAATACCCTCCACCCGCAGACCCTTGCGCACCCAGGGTGTGAACTGCATAGGGGTGGTGCTGTCCGAAAGACCGACGAGCCGAAGGCTGCCGCCGGGCGTCAGCGCCTCGACACCTTGTTGCAAGGCGCTGCCGCTGCCGCTGGTCTCAACCACCACATCCATTCCGTTGCCGTTGGACATATCGTTGCAAATGGCGATCACGTCCTGCTCGAGGGCATTGACCACCCGATCGGCGCCGAGCTTGCGCGCCGTCTGCAGACGGTGGGGAAGGACATCCGTCGTCACAATCGACCTTGCGCCGCAGGCCCTCGCCGTGGCTGTGGTCATGGCGCCCACCGGTCCGCAGCCGAGCACAAGAACATTGAGGTTGGTCACGCCTTCGGCCGCTAGAACCGATTGAACGGCGGTTCCGAAGGGCTCCATCATCGCCGCATGCTCATGTGGCAGGGACTTGGAATTGACCCATACGATGGACGCCGGCACCACGACGTGTTCGGCGAAGGCGCCGTTGAAGCTCAGCCCCGGATATGTGGTGTTTTCACACAGATGCGCGCGCCCCATCTTGCACGTGTAGCAGTGGCCGCAGGAAATGTGGCTTTCGCAGCTTGCGTGATCGCCGACCCGGATACCCGCGACTCCCTCGCCGACTGCCTCGACGACGCCGCTAAATTCATGTCCCAGGACGACCGGGAGGGATTTGGCCAGTTTGCGGATCCACGGCACCCAGCGTTGGATGTGCAGATCCGTTCCGCAAATTCCCGCCGCCGAAACACGGATGGATACCTCTCCATAGCCCGGCTGCCTTGGCTCCACGTCATGGAAGCCAAGCGCGCCCGCCGCCGGTGCAATCTTGCAAAGACCGATCATTTCGCATCCTCCGGTGATATGCCGATCGGGACGCTGGCCCGATGGAAACCGCGCAACCTCATTTCAGCAGCCCTGGCAGAAGCAGCGACACTTCCGGCACAAATGTCACAATCAGCAATCCAATCAGCAATGCCGGATAGAACGGCATCACCGCGCGCGTCATAGCGTTTAGCGGCAGGCCGGAGATTTTTCCGACCGCGAATAGCGTTAGCCCCATCGGTGGGGTCAGCAGCCCGATCATCAGATTGAATACCATGATGATCCCGAAGTGTACCGGGTCGACCCCGACCGCCAGCGCCAGTGGCAGAAGCATCGGTGTGAAGATCACGATCGCGGCGCTGGCCTCCAGAAACAACCCGACTGCGAGCAGCAGCAGGTTGATGACCATCAGCGTCGATACCGTGCCCAAGCCGAGATCGCTGAACATCGCGACAAGTTCCTGCGGCACCTTAGAAAACACCAGGATCCAGCCGAACAGTGCCGATGCTCCGACGATAATCAGGACCGAGGCGCTGTCGAAGACCGTTTCGACAACCAGATCCGTCAGCGCTTGGAACGACATTTCGCGGTAGATGAACATCGCCAGAAGGAGTGAATAGGTGACGGCGATCGCCGCTGCCTCGGTCGGGGTGACGACCCCGAAGATCATGCCGCTGAGGATGATGATCGGCGTAAGAAGCGGCAGAATCGCGCGCTTGGTCGCCAAGATCAGGGTGGCCAGATCCGGCCTTGCGCTCTTCTGGTAGCCGCGACGGCGCGCCATCACGTAGGACATGACTATCAGGGACCCGGCCATCAGCAAACCCGGCAGCAAGCCGGCGATCAGGATGGCGGTGATCGAGGTGTTTGCCATGACGCCGAAGATGATCAGCGGAATGCTGGGCGGGATGATCGGCCCGATCGTCGATGACGCCGCCGTGATCCCGGCCGAGAACTCCTCGTCGTAGCCGCTATCGCGCATCGCCTTAATCTCGATCTGCCCCATCCCCATCGCATCGGCCAGGGCCGAGCCGGACATCCCCGCGAAAAATACCGACGACAGCACATTGGCCTGTGCCAATCCACCCCGCCAGTGACCCACCAGGCAGCGGACGAAATCGAAGATTCTTGTCGTGACCGTGCCGACGTTCATGATCTTGCCGGCGAGGATGAACAATGGCACCGCCATCAGTGGAAAGCTGTTCACTCCGTACAGAAACTTCTGCGCGATGATCGTATAAGGCACCTCGGTCGGGCCATAATGCACCAGCATTCCAACCAGGGCGGAAATGCCGATGGCCGTGAAAATCGGCATTCCCAGCAGAGTCAGAATGATCAGCACGCCAAGGAAAAGCAGCAGAAGCGTCATCGCCGGTCTCCGCGCATTTGCCCGATGCAGGCCAGGACGTCGCGCGCGGCGAAGATCATCATCACCGCCGCGCACGCCGTAACCATGGCGTACAGGTATCCGATCCGGAACCAGCTCATCGAGGAGGCAGAGCGTTCCCATGTCCAGACGCTCATTGTCCACGATCCGAAGACCATCGCCAGGAACAGCACGAAGGCCAGCAGGTTCATCAGCGCTTTCACCGAGGCTATTCCCTTGTCAGGCATCCCGCTGATCAGGAAGTCCGTGGCAATATGTCCATGGCGGATCCACAGGATCGTGGCGCCGACAAAGGTGATAGCTGTCAGCAAGAAGCGCGCCAACTCCTCCGTCCAGGCGACCGGGAAGTCTATTGCATAGCGCGCGACTATCTGCAGCATGACACACAAATACATTGCGGCGAATATGGCTGCCACCAGCCACGCGCTAGCCTTCGACACCCCGTCCACCCACGGCGCATTTCGTCTCTCCACAACGAGCTCCTTATCGGTCGGTCTCGTGATCACGCGATTCGGCGTCGTCTGGAAGGTTATTTGAGGTTGTCTTCCAAGTATTTCTTCATATCAGGCGACCAGCTCTTTGAAAGAGTCTCGATCGCTGGAATGACAGCTTTCTTGAAGGCCTCCCGGTCGGGGGTCACCAGTGTCATGCCGCGTTCCGACACCAGCCGGTCGCAGGCCTCTTTCTCCAAGGTGGCGGTACGCGTATCACCAAGTTCGGCGGCCTCTGCGGCGGCTTTCATCAGTACCTCCCGCTGGGTCTCGGTGAGCGTGTCATAGACCTTCTTACTCATGCCCCAGTACCAGGCAACCGGCAGATGCGAGGTCATCATCAGGTAATCCTGAACCTCATGGAGCTTTGCTTGGTCGATGATGATGCAGGGATTCTCCTGACCGCCGATCACGCCCATCTGCAACGCCCCGAATACCTCGGTGAAGGTTACCGGCGTTGGTTTGGCGCCGAGCGTGGACCAGATTTCGATCCAGCTGGCGATCTCGGGGATACGCAGCTTCAGTCCTGCGAGATCCGCCGGTGCCGGGATTGGCTTGTTGGCGGTCAGTTGGCGCTGTCCGCGCCGCATTATGCCGATCACCCTGATCCCGCCGCGCGTTTCGATTTGCGCAATCGCCGCCTTCCCGGCATCGCTTCTCCAAAAGTCGAATACGGCTTCCGTGCTGGGAAAGACAAAGGGCGTTATGACCGCTGAATATTCGGGCACCAGGCCCGAGATCAGTTCATCGCCGTGCAGCGCAAGGGCAACCTGACCGACGCCAAGTTGTTCGATGTTCTCGCGGGTATTGCCAAGCTGCCCCCCCGGAAAGACCGAAATCTTCAAGTCGCCCTTGGACAGTTCCTCAACGCGCTTGACGAAAAAGTCGAGCGCTTCGAACTCCGGACCTGGCGGATTGATCAGAACGGCGAAGCTCAGATCCGTCTCCGCCTGCGCGGAAACCGCCGTCAGGCCCATCGCGCATGCAGCAGCGATCACCTTGAACAGATACTTCATAGCAACTCCTCCCATTTTCCCTGAACTCAGTCTTGCCGTATCGCCCCGCCCGGCGACACCTGGCGCTCCAGCAGTTGCCGGCCCTCGATCAGAGGAACCCCTCCGGCGGGGGCGGGCCCCAGATGTTTACCGCCTTCGGCGAGTCCTCCCACACCTTCGGCTTCTGCGGATAGTCCTTGTGCCAGGGGCGCGCGTCGAACCACCCGAGGTCCTCATCCAGGATTCGGTCGAGCTCGCAGAAGAGTTCGATGATGTTGCCGTCCGGGTCTCGATAGTAGAGAAAGATATTGTGGCCGGGACCATGGCGCCCGGGACCCCAGATGAGTTCGATATCGCGCTGGGCCAGAAGATCGGCGGCGTTTTGCATATGGGCCCAGTCCCGCAACTCGAAGGCAAGGTGATGCATCTTGTTGCCGCTTCCAAGCAGGAAGTTGCAGGTGTGGTGATCGGGATTGCACCGCATGAAGACGAAGAAATCCGAAATCCAATCCGAGACCCTGAACCCGAGTCCCTCTGAATAGAATCCGTGGGTCTTCGCCAGCGTGTCACGGTCAACGACGTTGAAGGCGATATGACCGAGTTTGACCGGTGCGATCCCGGTGCCGGCCGCCCTGTTGCCCGAAGGCCCCGGGCTGCCGTGAATCTGAATGATGGTGCCCTTGGGGTCTAGGAAGCGTAGTGCGGACGAAATCGACGGTTCTGGATCGGTTACGCGTTCGGTGCGGACGCCCAGCGCCTCGATCTGCCGCGACAGCTCTGCCAGATCGGCGTCCACCGCAATCTGAAACGAGAGCTTCGTGCATACGGGCCGAGAGCCCCGCATGAGGTTCAGGCTGTGACGTTCGCGGTCAACCCCCAGATAGGCTTCGGCTGCCGAGACGGAGGTCTGCGCCAGACCCATTACGGAACTGTAGTGCGCAACCGAGCGCGGAAGATCCGGCGTCTCCATCGTCACGGCAGCAAGCCGACATACCCTTACCATCGGAATACACCCCACTTTTTCGTCCGCAAAGCGCTCCTTCCGGCAACAAAAGCGACCGGAGCAACGCGAAATAGATTCGAAAAATCTGTGATCGTCAAGCCGGTTTTCGAAAACGGTGAGAGCGGCGGTGCAAAATAGTCCACGGTCGCGGCGGGATAGTCCCGCTGCGGGCGGCGTAAGAGCCGGCCACTATTTTCCTTCTGCAGTGAGCGCAGGAGGGTTTGGGGATCTACACCGTGGAACTCTATTTGAAGGTGCGACTGCGACGATGTGGCCTTCGCCAGGACGCATTGCCGGTCGCATAATCGGCTGGGCTTTGCCATCCAACTCGCGCTGGTCCGTGATCTGGGCCGTCCGCCGCGCGCAGGGGAAGTCCCGCCTGAGGCCATTGTCTCGGTTGTCGCTGACCAGCTTGGCATCGACGCGGCGGTATTCACGCTCTATGCCCAGCGAGAGGAAACGCGGCGCGAACATGCGCGAGAGATCGTCGCTGCGCTGGACCTCCAGTCGATCGGGCGGAGCGATTACCGCACGCTTATCACCGCGGCCGCGCGCGAGGCGGTCGCGACGGAACAGGGCGCGACGATCACCAGGTCGGTGATCGAGACCCTCAAGGGCAGAAAGCTGCTCGTTCCCGTGCCGGAATTGCTGATACGTCTGGCGATGGCGGGCCGGGCGGCGGCGCGACGACAGGCTTATCGCGAATTGATCCGGGGCCTGGAGCAACCGTCCATCGAAGCGCGCCGCACGAGCTTTCCGCCATGCGTTCTGCGCCGGCATTGGTGGCGTCGGTAAGGATCGCGGCCATCAGCGCCGCCTCGTCGTTCGCGGTCTCGCCGGTGCGATAATGCGTGAAGCTGTCGAGGAACCTGGTCCAGGCTTTGGACCTCGGCAAGCAGGCTGGTGATCCTGATCCGCGGTACCAGAATGTAGAGCCGTCGACTGAGCGCAACGATCCTGTCACGTTCCTCCTCGCGGATCGGTGAGATCGACAGGCCCTTGTCGGAAATCGCCGCATCCGGAATCGCGTTGGCCGCCGCCGCCTTCGCCAGCTCTTTCAGCTTTGCATCGAGCGTGGCGGTGCGTTCGGCCCGCCATTCGGCAAAGCTGTCGGGGATGGCAAGTCCAAGTCGCCCTTCGACGCGCATCAGAGTGAAGATCGACCGTGACAGAAGATAATCTGTCGCTTGGCACTTAATTATGAGAATCATGCCTCAATGATTTCAGATGCTTACGCTGGCACTTAATTTGCGAATGG
>CATMNW010000053.1 GCA_950071875.1 uncultured Erythrobacteraceae bacterium
CGAGCCGTTATCTTCCTTGATCGGCTTGGGCATGAAGGTCGCGGTCTTGCCGTAGATATGAGCGACCTGGTGCACGACATACTTGTAAATCTGCATGCGGTCGGCCGTTTCGACCAGTGTGCCGAAGGTGAGACCGAGTTCATGCTGCGCGGCGGCCACTTCATGGTGGTGTTTGTCGCACGGCAGGCCCATTTCGATCATGGTCGAAACCATCTCGCCGCGAATGTCGACTGCGCTGTCGACAGGAGCGACTGGGAAATAACCGCCCTTGGCACGAGGCCGGTGAGCAAGGTTGCCGCTTTCGTATTCCTTGCCGCTGTTGGTCGGCAATTCGATGTCGTCGATGGCGTAACCCGAGCCGGCATAACCGTCTTCGAAGCGGACATCGTCGAACATGAAGAATTCCGCTTCGGGGCCGACATAGATGGTGTCGCCAACGCCGGTCGATTTGAGATAGGCTTCGGCGCGCTTGGCAGTGGTGCGCGGATCGCGGGCATACCATTCGCCAGTGGAAGGTTCCACGATGTCGCAGAAGACGATCAGCATCGGTTCGGCACTGAAGGGATCGACATAAACGCGGTCGAGGTCGGGCTTCAGGATCATGTCGCTTTCGTTGATGGCCTTCCATCCGGCGATGGACGAACCATCGAACATGAGACCATCTTCAAGCTCGTCTTCACCGAGCACGCCTGCAACCATGGTCAGGTGCTGCCACTTGCCCTTGGGGTCGGTAAAACGCAGATCGACCCACTCGATGCCTTCGTCCTTGATCTGTTTCAGGACGTCGCTTGCACTTGCCATTGGTATTGCCTCCGATTTGAACTTGGATTGGGTGGCGAGCCATGGGGCCCGCACTGAGGTATCAGATCGCGTCGTCGTCTCGCTCGCCGGTGCGGATGCGAAGGGCGCCTTCGATGGGCGATATGAAGATCTTGCCGTCCCCGATCCGCCCCGTCTGCGCGGCTGCCGAAATGGCCTCGACCGTTCGGTCGGCAATGGCCGCGGGTACGACGACTTCGAGTTTCACCTTGGGGAGGAAATCGACAACGTATTCGGCACCGCGGTAAAGCTCAGTATGACCCTTCTGCCGACCGAAACCCTTGGCCTCGGTCACGGTGATGCCGGAGACACCAATTTCGTGGAGTGCCTCTTTCACTTCGTCCAGTTTGAAAGGCTTGATGATCGCTTCGATCTTTTTCACGTTGTCCCGGTTCCCGTCCCTAGATGCCACACTTAGAAGTTACGCGTCGCGCTCGCACGTGTTCCAAGAACCGTGCCAATTGCGTGCACGCCGGATTTGCGTGCTTCAGATTGATTGGGCCGGGCGCTATTGCCCGAAGTGCGAACAGTGAATGCCTGTTTTTTAGGCACGCGTCAGCCTGAGGCCTGTTGTTTCGGGCAGGCCGCACATCAGGTTGAGACTTTGGACCGCTGCACCGCTCGCGCCCTTGCCAAGGTTGTCGAGCAGCGCGACCAGACGAGCGTTCCATCCGCCTTCATTGCCGAAGACATAAAGGTCGAGCCTGTCGGACGGTGCAGCGTCCTTTTCGAGCAGCAGTTCCCCGGGTGGCTGGTCCTCGTGAACCGTGACGACGTCCGAGCCGCCGTAGAAAGCCTGCAATTCCTGGCGCAGCGCGTCGGCGTGCGGACTGGTTTCCATTGCGCCGAGGTGCAACGGAACCTCTACAATCATCCCTCGGTAAGCAGATGCCACGGAAGGCGCGAATAAGACCGGATGTTCAAGGCCTGCATGTGCCTTCATCTCGGGCAGGTGCTTGTGCGCGAGGTCGTAGCCATAGGCACGGAAAGCGGGCGCGCCGACTGCCTCGAAACGCTCGATCAGCGCCTTGCCTCCCCCCGAATAGCCGCTCACCGCATTGACGGTGTAGGGCCAGTCCGCAGGCAAGAGGCCGTTACGGACAAGCGGTGCAACCAGTGCGAGAAAACCTGTCGGATAGCAGCCCGGATTGCTCACCCGGCGAGCAGCGGCGACGCGATCCGTGCCAACGAGTTCGGGAAATCCGTAGCACCAGCCTTCGGTTGTTCGATGGGCAGATGAAGCATCGATCACGCGCGTGCCACTGGCCGGGTCGATAAGTTCAACCGCTTCGCGCGCGGCATCATCGGGCAGGCAAAGTATCGCCACGTCCGCTTCGTTCAATGCCTCGCGGCGGGCTGCTGCGTCCTTGCGCCGACTATCGTCGAGGCGCAGCAGTTCGAATTCGTCACGGCCTTCGAGCCGCGCAGCAATTTCCAGGCCGGTCGTGCCGGCTGCCCCGTCGATGAAAACCTTATGCGTCACGGACGGGTTCGAGCATGCTGAGACGGACGTAACCGCTGGGACCCTTTGGCCCGCAGGCGATCCATGCCCAGTCGCCGGCGACATCGAGCATTTCGATCTGTTCGCCTGCTGCGATGGTCGCGCCATCTTCGGCATCATCGCGCATGGCGAGCTTAAGTGTGGCAGGGGCCGCGCCAAGGCTGCGCAGCTGCGGGATGACATAATGCGCCGCCAGGTAATCCTCGGCCAAAGCGACATGTGCCAGATCGCCGCGCAGCGGCAATGTACCGGGTGCGGGCTTGGCGACCGGACCTTTCAATCCGACGATGCCTTCGGGAAGGGAATAGCTGGAAGGGGCAGTCACGCTGTCTGAAGTATCCGAATGTGAACGTTGCGAGCGCTTAACCCCGCATGCGCCGCGAGGCAAGGCGGGCTGCCTTACTCTGCCCCGAAACGGGCCTTCAGCATATGCCAGCTGGCGCGCAAGCCATAGGCATCGCCGCCCTTGGGCCTTCCGGGCCGGGCCACCGGCCGCCAGGCGAATGTGTCGAAATGCGCCCAGTCGATCCCTTCGCCGACGAATTTATCGAGGAAGAGCCCCGCAACGCTTGCGCCTGCAAAGGCATTCCCATGTGCATTGTTCGTATCGGCAATGTCGGAGGCGAGCCATTCTCGATAGGCGTCGGGCAAGGGTAGCCGCCAAGGCTCGTCATCGACCGATCGGCCAGCTTTGACCAGCGCATCCGCCGTTGAATCCTCGCGCGTCATCAGTGCCGGGTAGTCGGGACCGAGCGCGACGCGGGCGGCACCGGTCAAGGTGGCGAAATCGATGATGAGTTCGGGCTTCTCCTCGCTGGCTCTTTGCAAGGCGTCGCCAAGTATCAGGCGTCCTTCGGCATCGGTATTGCCGATTTCTACCGTAAGACCCTTGCGGGTCCTCAGAACATCGCCGGGCCGGAAGCTGTTCGAGCTGATTGCATTCTCGACCGCAGGCACCAGAAGATGGAGGCGCACAGGCAGGTTTGCACGCATGATCAGATCTGCCAGCGCGATAGCATGAGCCGCGCCGCCCATGTCTTTTTTCATCAGCAGCATGCCGGTCGAGCTTTTGACGTCGAGGCCGCCGCTATCGAAGCATACGCCCTTGCCGACGACCGCCAGAACTGGGTCGCTTTCCTTACCCCAGGTAAGATGCATGATTCGAGGGGCATGATGGCGCGTGGCGGCCCGGCCCACTGCATAGACCATCGGATATTCCTGTTCCAGCGCGTCACCCTTGGTAACGCTCAGCTTGGCGGAATAGGTCTTGGCGAGTTTCTCGCATTGCTCTTCGAGAGCGGCCGGCCCCATATCTTCGGCAGGCGTGTTGACGAGGTCGCGAACCAGGCAAACCGCCTGAGCTTCCGCTATGGCGCCGTCGATCGCCTTCACATCCTTGGTTAGCAGCACGCGCGGACCGACCGGACGTTCAGGCTTCTTGTACCGGTCGAATACATACTGCGCGGTTTGCCACCCGTGGAGCGCCGGGCCGGGCTCACCCTGCGCACGGCGGTAAGTTCCTTCCGGCAAGTTTTCAGCCAGCTTTGCCATGCACCAGCTCGACAGTTCGTCGGGATTTGCGACGCCGCCAACCGCAAACCAGCCGTCGCCATCGGGGACGATGCCCACCTGGTAACCGCCGCCATCGAATTTCTGCGCAGCAAGCGCTGCTCGCTGGCTGCCCGAAAGTTTCTTCAACCAGTCGGCGAAACCTTCGCGATTGACGAGATGAATGGCGATTGCGTCCTGATCGCGGTCAGGCTGGATTAGCGGCTGCATGTCGGCCATATTCTGAATCTGTATTCCTCTTGATAACGTCGCAAAGGTAACCGCAATGCGTGCGCCCCTGTTCCTGATTTCTCTGTCACTGTCGAGTGTGGCCTGCTCCGATGAAGCCGAATATGCCGAGAAGGCAGGCGTAGAGGAGCGCGCAGCGCCCGTCCCCGTCGCGACTGCAGAAGCCCAAGCATTCGAACTGGAGACGGACCGGTTCCAGTTTGCCTATTCGTGGCCTGCCGAGGCGACTGCCGAACTTGGATTGGCGGAATACCTTCAGGGTCAGGCCGACCGTATGCGTGCGAACCTCGAGAAGGAGGCGGATCAGGATTGGGAGGCATCGGCAGGGCAGGAATGGACCCCGCGCCAGCACAGCGCATCCGAAGAATGGAAGGTAGTAGCCGATTTGCCGCGCTTCCTGAGCCTGTCCGGACATCTGGCGACCTATTCTGGCGGGGCGCACGGAATGTACGGTGTGACATCGCTGGTCTGGGACAGGGAAGCGGAAAGGGCGCTGAAAGGCATCGACCTTTTCAATTCCCCCGTGGCGCTGGAGCAGGGACTTGGCAGGCGGCTGTGCGACACTCTCAATGCGGCCCGGGAAAAACGCCGTGGAATGGTGATCGAAGAAAGCAGCACGGAAATGTTCGACCAATGCCCGGGTGTGGATGAGGCGAGCGTACTTCTGGGTTCGTCAAACGGTAAGACTTTCGACCGGATCGCTGTCTACTTCGGCCCCTATGTTGCGGGCCCATATGCCGAGGGCGAGTACGAACTCGATTTCGATGTAACCGCGAGCCTGATCGATGCGGTGAAGCCGGAATATGCCGAAGCATTCAGTGTGAGAGGATAGGCATCTCGCAATTGCGGTCCGATGCGCCTATGTGGGCCATATGACCGAATATCAGGTAATCGAGGCGGATGAGACCGTCTATCGCGACGGCACTATCAAGCTTCATGGCGAGGCAGGCTACGAAGGCATGCGCAAGGCAGGCCGGCTGGCCGCCGAAATTCTCGACGAGCTCACGACGTTCGTACAACCGGGCGTTACCACCGGCGAGATCGACGATCTGGTGCGCAAGATGATGCTGGATGCAGGCGCGGTCCCCGCCACGATGGGTTATCGCGGTTATGCTCACAGCTGCTGCACATCCATCAACCATGTGATCTGTCACGGCATACCGTCCGACAAGGCCTTGAAGGATGGCGACATCGTCAATGTCGACGTGACCCCGCTGCTCGACGGCTGGCACGGCGATACCAGCCGGATGTTCTACGCTGGCGAACCGTCATTGAAGGCGCGAAAGCTGGTCGATGTGACGTACGAATGCCTCATGCTCGGCATCGAAGCGGCGTCGAAGCCGGGGGCGCGCCTGGGCGACATCGGAGCGGCGATCGAAGCACATGCCCGCCAGTTCCGCTATGGCGTCGTACAAGAGTTCTGCGGCCATGGACTGGGCCGCTTGTTCCATGATGCGCCCGAAGTGATCCACGCTGCACGAGCTGGCACAGGGCCGGCCCTCAAGCCGGGAATGTTCTTCACCATCGAGCCTATGATCAATCTGGGCCGACCGCATGCCAAGATCCTTCGGGACGGCTGGACTGCCGTCACCCGGGACAAGTCGCTGTCGGCACAATTCGAACACTCGATCGGCATTACAGAAAACGGGGTGGAGATTTTCACCGAAAGCCCCAAGGGACTGCACCAGCCACCGTACTGATGGTCAGCCTTCCCGGGCGGACCGGATCGCTGCGCCCGCGACAAAGGGCGCAATGGCGCACAAGCAAAGGCTGATTGCCGCTGAAAGGGCAATCCCCCCATTGCCCGCCGTGGAAAGTGCCCCTGCACCGAAAATCAGGATCGGCACGGCGAGCGGTATGACCATAAGGCCTGCCAGTGCTGCTCCGCCGCGCAACGATGCCGTCAGCGCGCCGACCATGAGCCCCACTGCTGCCAGCCCGGGTGTTCCGGCAAGCAGACCAAGCACGACAGTGCGCGTGGTCGCGCTGTCGAGACCAAGAAGCGCTGCGGCGGGCAGGGTCGCCACAAGAAGCAGCGGCGCGAAAGAAAGCCAGTGGGCTGCGAGGCGGCTAGCCATGGCCAGTTCTTCACTTACTCCTCGCAGGTGCAACTGATCGAATACGCCGGTTTCAAGATCGCCCGTGACGAGTTTCTCGAGTGGAAGGATAGCAGCCAGAAGGGCTGCGACCCATATTATGCCGCCGCCGGTACGTGCGAGAAGTTGTGCATCGGGGCCAACGGCGAACGGATAAAGCATCGCAACGGCCATGAAAAACAGCAGCGGAAGAATGCCACCACCGCCACGCCCGCCGGGTAGCAAGAGGCCCAAATCGCGGCGGAGCAGTGTGGTGATCATGCCGTGAACCTTGCAAGGTCGACGACCAGGGGGCTGCCAAGCGCGATTGGCTGGTGTGAAGCGACCACGGCGATGCCGCCGCCTTCGCAATGTCGGGCAACCAGTGTTTCGAAGACCGCCTGAGCCTCGCTGTCGAGGCCGTTCAGCGGCTCGTCAAGCAGCCAGATCGGACAATTGCGATTGAGCAGCCGGGCCAGCGCGGCCCGTTTGCGTTGCCCTGTGGATAGGTATCGCACCGGTACATCCATCAAAGGCTCGAGCTTCAGTAAGGCAAGTGCGCGGCCCGGTTCGCCGCATCCATCCAGCCGCTCCCAGAAAGACAGTGCCTGCCCAAGGGGGAGGTTTGCGTCGAGCGCCAGACGCTCGTCTACAAAACCGACTTCCCCTATTTGTAAAACCTCACCCGCGAATGGACGCAGCAGGCCTGCAAGAATACGCAGGAGGCTAGATTTGCCAATCCCGTTGGCGCCGGAAACATGCACGGTATCGCCGCTTGCACAATCGATGGAAAGGCCGCGGAACAGCAGGCGGTCGCCGCGGCGGCAGGCGATGTCCTTTGCGGCTAGGCGAGCTTGCATGGGCGCAGGCGATAGGCAAAAGCGCCCGCAGCGACAAGCAGGACCAACAGGAGATTCGCGCGCCATGACCGTCGAGCAACTGAGTGCAGAGGAACGCGACAGCTGGCTGAGCGGACTGAAAGACTGGTCTTTGACACGCGAGGGCAAGGCCATCGAACGCAAGATCGAGTTCGCCGACTTTTCCGAAGCCTTTGCATTCATGACCCGCGTTGCGATGATAGCGGAAAGCCGCGATCACCATCCCGAGTGGTTCAATGTCTACAATCGTGTCGAAATTACCCTCACCACGCATGATGCAGACGGGTTGAGCCTGCGTGATGTGAAGATGGCGCGAAAAATAGATGCCCTGCTGAATTAGGGCCCGCAACCGTATCCCGAGCGACTGCGTTCGAGGCGAATGAACTCGGGCCTCGAAAGGAATGACGACCTAGCGACCCATCGGGCGCGCGCTGGCACGCGTTTGCTTGCGGACCCGGCCCGGCAGCCATCTAGCGGCAAATGCCATGGTCTTCGCGGTCTTGCCAACGGTCGTATGCAGTTTCTCGCCATGAACGGCCGACCAGGCGGCAGCGGCGACTTCCCGAACCGGCGTAATCTCGAGACCTGCTTCCGTAACGCGTTGGCGGATGCCTTCGTTGCTGCGCGCATTGGGATTGTGGTCGAGCAAAGGCGTTTCGATAAAACCCGGCATAAGGCTGCGCACGTTTATGCCGTCTTCCGCCCACTCGCCGTCGAGGCTCTCTGTCAGGGCGCGCACACCGAACTTGGTTGCGGAATAAACGCTGGCGCCCGGGGTCCCGTAGATGCCCGCAGCACTTGCGGTATTGAGCAGGCAAGAACCCGGCGCGCTTTTCTTCAGATAAGGATGCGCGGCCTGCGCGCCGAACAGCACGCCTTTCAGGTTGATGTCCAGGCAACGCTCGATTTCTTCTATGCTATTTTCCAGCAGCGATCCGCCGAGCGGGATACCCGCATTGTTGAACACGACATCGATCCGGCCTCCTGTAGCGACGGAAAAAGCTTCCAGCGCTTCATCCCAGGCCGCGCGATCGCGGACATCGAGAACATGCGAATACGTAAAGCCATTACCGATCAGCTCGGCGGTTTCCTGCACGCCTGCCTTGTCGATATCGCTAAGCCCGACGAACCAGCCGCGTTCGGCGAAATAGAGAGCTACCGCGCGCCCTATGCCAGAACCGCCGCCGGTGATGAAAATGGCCTTGCGATCGCTCATGATGTGTCTCCCGTAAGCGCCTTTACAGCGCCGCGTTATTGTAGGTGTGCCAGGCGAAAATCGCCATTGCGCCGCGATAGGGACGCCATTTGTCGCCCAGCGCGCGCGTTTCCTTTTCGCTCGGGCGGGCAGGCAGTTCGAGCAGACGCCCGACCGCTTCCTGCACAGCGAGGTCGCCGGCGGGCCATATGTCCTGCCGCCCCTCGGCGAACAGCAGGTAGATTTCCGCCGACCAGCGGCCGATGCCCTTGATCCGGGTCAATTCGTCTATGGCTGCCTCGTCATCGGCCGGAAGGTTTTCGATATCGAGCTCGCCGCCCGCCACGAGCTCGCACAAGCTGCGGGCATAGCCCTGCTTCTCGCGCGAGAGCCCGCATGCGCGCAAGGTATCGAAATCGCGGGCCAGTAGTTCGTGGGCGTGCATGTCTTCGCCCAGTTCAGCCTCCAGCTTGTTCCACACCGAAGCCGCTGCCGCCACGCTGACCTGCTGGCCGACGATGGTGCGCAGCAAGGTCCGATAGCCGGTCGGACGGATACGCTCTTCGGGATAGCCACAGCGCTCGATCGCGGCTGCAACTGTCGCGTCCGAGGAAGCGACAGCATCGAGATGCTCGCGCAATTGTGCGTTGGTCAGACCCATGGCTTGTTCGCTTGCCTTCCCAGTCCCGATTGAATAGCAGCGCGACGCATAGGTCGGGCCAGTGGCCCTTTGCAACCGAGGAAGAACCCACGATGCCGAAACTGATCGTCACAACCCGCGAAGGCGAAACCAGCGAAATCGAAGTCGCCGACGGCCTGACCGTGATGGAAGCGATCCGTGACAATGGCTTCGACGAACTGCTGGCGCTATGCGGCGGCTGCTGTTCCTGCGCGACCTGCCATGTCCATGTCGACGTGGCCTACTCCAACAAGCTTCCCGAAATGAGCGAAGACGAGGACGACCTGCTGGAATCGACCGACCACCGTGAAGCAACTTCGCGCCTTTCGTGCCAGATACCGTTCACGGCAGAACTGGACGGGCTGAAGGTTACTATTGCACCTGAAGATTGATATTGTTTGCGGGTTAAGGTGCTCACGCCTTATTCGCCTTTTATGACATCCATTCCCGTACGCGAGCACACGCTCGACCTGATCGGCAATACCCCGCTCGTCCGCCTCGAAGGGCCGAGCGCGGAGGCCGGCTGCGACATTTTCGGCAAGTGCGAATTCGCCAATCCCGGCGCTTCGGTGAAAGACCGGGCAGCCCTCTACATCATCCGCGATGCGGAAGCGCGCGGCGACCTGAAGCCCGGGGGAACCGTGGTCGAAGGGACGGCGGGCAATACCGGTATCGGCATTGCGCTGGTCGCCAATGCGCTCGGCTATCGGACAATCATCGTGATGCCCGACAACCAGAGCCAGGAAAAAATGCAGACCATTCGCGCTCTGGGCGCCGAACTGGTCACCGTGCCGCCGACCAAATATGCCGACTGCAACCATTTCCAACACGTCTCGCGCCGCATGGCGGAAGAAATCGATGGTGCGATCTGGGCGGGTCAGTTCGACAATACTGCGAATCGCAAAGCCCATATCGAAACGACCGCCAAAGAACTCTGGGAAGAGCTGGACGGGCGGATCGATGGCTTCACCTGCGCTGCCGGGACCGGCGGCACGATCGCCGGTGTCGGCATGGGCCTCAAGGAGCTGGACGAGAAGATCGTCATCGCATTGACCGACCCGCATGGTGCGGCGCTCTACAACTACTTCGCCAACGGCGAGTTGAAGGCCGAAGGCTCTTCCGTCGCCGAAGGTATCGGCCAAGGGCGGATCACCGGCAATCTCGAAGGGGCACCGATCGACACGCAGTTTCGGGTTTCTGACGAAGAAGGCCTCATGTGGGTGGCCCGCCTGCTCCGCGAGGAAGGACTGTGTCTTGGCCTGTCGAGCGGGATCAACGTGGCAGGCGCTATTGCACTGGGCAAGCAGTTGGTTGCCGAAGGTCGCGAAAATCCGCGTGTAGCTACCATCCTGTGCGACACCGGGTTCCGCTATCTTTCGACGCTGTACAACGCCGAATGGCTCGCATCGAAAGACCTTCCCGTATTCGACTGGTTGCAATCGGGCGATTGACTGCACGCCCGCGAGCCCTAGGCTATGCGCGTGCACCAGTTTTTCGACATGAGCCGCAAACCGCCCGTCGGCGAACTGCCCGACGTGACGGTCAACGATGCCCGGCGCGCCAGAACGATGCAGCGTTTGCAGGTGGGCATCACCGGTATTGTCATGATGATCCTGCTCGTCGGCTTGGCGAGCGTGATCCAGAACCGGGCAGCGGAAA